>CAZWIN010000219.1:0-5218 GCA_964633855.1 uncultured Chitinophagales bacterium | reverse complement strand
TTTTGATAGACTTCTTCAGATCAAACAACTCGTCAAGCTCGGATGAGTTTACTGCTTTGGCAACCTCTGCATTCTCCTTCAGAAGATTCTTAAAGGACTGACCGTTCCGCCAGACATCCATTGCAGTTGATTGCACAACTCGATATGCATCTTCCCGTTTCATTCCTTTTTTTGTCAATGCAAGCAACAACGATTGCGAAAAAATCAACCCATGTGTACGATCCAGATTCTTCAGCATATTATCAGGATAAACCAGCAGTTTATCCACAATGTCCGTGAACTGATGCAGCATGTAATCCAGCAGGATGCAGCTATCCGGAATAATCACACGTTCCACAGAGGAATGGGTAATATCCCGCTCATGCCAGAGCGCCACATTTTCCATTCCTGCCAACGCATTGCCGCGCAGCACACGTGATAACCCGGCAACACGCTCGCATGTAATCGGGTTGCGTTTGTGCGGCATCGCCGATGATCCCTTCTGCCCTTTGGAAAAATACTCCTCTGCTTCAAGCACTTCTGTTTTCTGCAAGTGACGTATTTCTGTTGCAAACTTCTCGAGTGAACTTCCAATCAACGCTATCGTTGAAAGAAACTCAGCATGCCTGTCACGTTGCAGAATCTGTGTTGATACCGGCGCGGGCTTCAATGCGAGCTTAGCGCAGACATATTCCTCAACCTTCGGGCTAAGATGTTCAAATGTCCCAACAGCCCCGGAAATTTGTCCGACAGAGATACGTTCAACTGCGGATTGTAACCGCGCGATATTCCGCCGTGTCTCATCATACCAGAGGGCAAGCTTCAAACCGAATGTAGTCGGCTCGGCATGAATACCGTGAGTTCGCCCCACCATGATGGTGGTTTTGAATTCTCTCGCCCGTCGCGCAAGCACATCAGCCAATGAGCGTAATCCCGCTATCAGCAATTCACCGGATTGCTTCATCTGTACAGCCAAGCACGTATCAAGAACATCCGATGATGTCATCCCAAGATGGATAAACCTCGACTCAGGGCCGACGTATTCGCCTACATTTGTGAGGAAGGCAATAACATCATGCTTTACTTCCAGCTCAATCGTTTCGATTCTCTTGACATCAAACGAGGCCTTCTCGCGGATTACCCTGACCGCTTCGTCCGGGATAACACCTGATTCAGCCTGAGCCTCACAAGCAAGGATCTCAATCTCCAGCCAGATACGGTACTTGTTTTCCTCTTCCCATATTTTTCCCATTTCGGGACGGGTATAGCGCTGTATCAATTTTGAACCAACGGGATGTGAATGCGAAAGCTCTTAGTACACATATGACAAGTACTTACAGGCATAATTTACGAAGAAAAGCTTTCAAATGAAACCGATTGAATTGGCCTTTAAGGCACGCTTTCAACAAAAAGCCCCGCCAAAGGCAGGGCTGTGAACTCAGAGCTTGTGATTAATCCTACGAGGGACGTTTTTCCAGCTTAAGCGTAAGATCGATGGCTCGTTTTTCTCTCAGCACCTTGATCTTCAGTGTATCACCAACCCTTGCATCGTTGACAATCGAGATCATTGTCGCATCGTCAACAATCCGCTCTCCTCCAATAGAGACAACGATATCACCTGCCTTGAAGCCGCCTTTTTCAGCAGGGCTTCCTCGTTTAACGTCGCTGATAATGACCCCTTCCGCCTTTTCCAATCCAAAATACCGTGCAATGCGCGCATCAACTGCCTGGATCTCGAGGCCGGTCCAATACTCCCGCTCAATCTTTCCTTTTGCCTTGAGCTCAGAGATAATGGACTTTACCCTGTTGATAGGTATGGCAAAGCCCAGGCCGATACTTCCCTGGTTGGGTGTATAGATGACGGAATTTATTCCGATGACCTCGCCGAGTGAATTCACAAGCGGGCCTCCGCTGTTCCCGGAGTTAATCGCCGCATCTGTTTGGATCATACCACGATACACGCGGCCTTCCTGTCCGCGCAAATTCATATTGGTCGCACTCACAACACCGACGGTCACCGTCGGCTTATCACTAATATCGAACAGTCCGAACGGATTCCCGAACGCAATTACCCATTCGCCGATGATGACATCGTCGGAATTTCCCAGCTTTACATGCGGAAGGTTCTTGCCATCAATCTTCAACAGCGCGACATCGGAAATAAGATCCGTACCGACGAGTTCCGCAGCATACTTTTCACCGTTGGTCAGCGTCACCGTAATCTCTTTTGCATTTCCGGCAACATGGTCATTTGTGAGGATATAGCCATCAGCAGAAATGATGACGCCCGAACCCAGGCTTGGGATTTTCTGCACATAGGTCTGGTCGCCAAAAAACTGACGGAAGAAAGGGTCGTCTCCCCACGGCGACCATTGACGGTATTGCCGGAGTTCAATGACATTGATTCCAACAACTGCCGGATTTACTTCGGAGACGGTCCTCGTAATTGCATTTCGCCTCGAGTAGGAGACGGATTCTCCGACAGAGTCTCTTTGCTCGGGAGTATAGCCAACTGTATGTGCTTCGGAAAACACAGGAGTTTCCGAAGGCTTGCCTGGATCAGGGACGGCTTCTTTCGGGTTTGCCTGTCCAATCGTGTATCCAATCAACCCGCCGCCAATAAATGGCAACACAAGAATTAATCCAACAACGAATGGCTTATTCATCTATCCTTTCTCCATCACTTCTTTCGTCGTAATGCCCGCTTCGCCGCTTTAACGATGTCGTCTTTGGCGATGCCATACTTTTGCATGAGTTCAGGGCCTTTGCCTGATTCACCAAATGTATCGTTGACTGCAACAAATTCCTGAACTGTCGGAAGATTCGCCGAAAGAAACTCCGCAACAGCGCTTCCCAGTCCCCCGTGTACCTGATGATCCTCCGCAGTGACAATTGCCCCGGTTTCTTTCGCTGCCTTCAATACTGTTTCCTTATCCAAAGGTTTCACTGTGTGCATGTTGATGACACGCGCGGCAATTCCTTCGCCTGCCAATACTTCCGCCGCCTGAACGGCCTCCCACACCTGCAATCCGAGAGCGATGATGGCAACGTCATTCCCTTCAATGAACGTGTTCGCTTTACCGATGACAAAAGGCGTTGAATCGTCTGTAAACATCGGCGAGTTATCGCGGAAGAAGCGGATGTACACCGGCCCTTTGGTAATGCCAAGCGATGCCTTGACCGCGCGTTTTGTCTCAAGATAGTCACAAGGGCTGATGACCGTCATATGAGGCAACACGCGCATGAGCGCAATATCTTCGAGTGACTGATGTGTTGCGCCATCAGGGCCGACGGTAATGCCGCAGTGCGATGCGCATATTTTCACAGGCATTTCGCTATAAGCAAGCGACTGGCGGATCTGGTCGAACGGCCGTCCGGCTGCAAACTCGCCATAGGCGGAAGCAAACGGGATTTTCCCGACCAGCGCAAGTCCCGCAGCAATACACATCATGTCCGCTTCAGCTATACCGACAGAGAAAAAACGATCAGGAAAAGTTTTTGCAAACGCATCCACCTTGACCGAGCCGCTTACATCTCCACCCAGAACAACTACATTCTGATTTTCTTTGCCGAGCTCAATCAGCGCATCGGCAAATCCTTGCCGTGTTGCCTTCTCGCCTTTGCTTTCGATCTTTTTCATTTCGCCGCCTCCATGGCTTGCTTCTCCCATTCAAATGCAAAGAAGTCACCAAGGCGTGTAGGCGGGATTTCACTCAAAGCTTGTTTCCCCTGGTCGATGCTGGGCGGAACACCATGCCAGCGATAGTCGTCCTCCATAAAGGAGACGCCTTTCCCCATAAACGTTTTGGCAATCACCACAGACGGTTTGCCTTTGAAGTTCTTTGCCTGCTCCATCGCGCCAAGAAACTCATCAACATTGTGCCCGTCACACTCTATCACATTCCATCGGAACGACCGCCACTTGTCTGCAAGAGGTTCAATCTCCATCACCTTGTCCGTGCGGTTGTCTATCTGGCAAAAGTTCCGGTCAACGATTGCGGTGAGATTATCCAGGTTATAATGGCCGGCGGTCATGATTCCTTCCCATACCTGCCCCTCGTCCAGCTCTCCATCGCCGTGCAAAACAACAACACGGTTTGGCTTCTTATCCAAGCGCAAACCGAGCGCAGTTCCCACAGCTATAGACATTCCTTGTCCCAGCGAGCCGGAAGCTATCTCCACACCCGGAACGCCGTGCGTGTACCACGGTGCCGGATGGCCATGAAGCCTTGTGTTGAGCTTTCTCAATGTTGCCAGTTCTTCAACCGGATAAAACCCGGCACGGGCAAGTGCGGAGTACCAAACTGGCGCAAGGTGCCCGGCAGAGAGGAAGAAATAATCGCGTTCAGGCCACGTCACATTTGCCGTATCGTATTTTAGAATTTTGAAGTAGAGGCACGAAAATATATCAGCAAGCCCGAGCGGCCCGCCGGAATGGCCCGACTGCGATATCATCAACATCTTGATGATGTCCCTGCGGATCTGCCGTGCCATTTCATTGAGGTCAACAGGTGAAAAATTATGATTCGTCATAATACTTCCAGGTATGCTTAGTGATGATATGTCGTTTTCAAATACTCCCTCACGGGCTCAACGAGCCGGATGAGGATAATACACAACAGAAGTGCTCCGAAAATTCTAAAGTCGGCAATTGTGGCATCCGAACGGATTATCAACGCCAGAAACGATTCTGGCAGCACAAGGACAGCAAGGAAAGTCAGTAACGATCCGATAGCATTGCCAACATTAATTTCTTTTGAGAGTTTGTACCCCACAAACCATCCTGCTGCCCAAACAAGGACAAACATCGCTCCTACAGTGAGCATAACACCGGCGGCAGTTGCCAACCCCCTGCCGCCCTTAAATCCAAGCCAGACCGGAAAATTATGGCCGATTGTTGCGCCTATTCCCCCTGCAGCTTCAATAGGAAACTGGTGGCCAAACAAAAGTCCGGCCCCAAGCACTGCCACGATACCTTTGATCAAATCAATGACAAGAACTGCGGCTCCAACCCATTTCGATTTCGTGACGTCGTAACTATTGTACGCGCCTACATTGCCGCTTCCTGCCTTCCGGATGTCAACCTTTGCTTTCCATCGTACAACAAGATAAGCTGTTGGAATTGAACCGAGGAGATATCCGAAGAGGCCGGCAAGAACAAGAAAATGCACATATTATCCTGAAGGTTGGGGAAAAAGTACAAAAAAGGGGGTGGAATATCAAGGAAAGGAAGATGCTC
>CAZWIN010000218.1:4298-5239 GCA_964633855.1 uncultured Chitinophagales bacterium | reverse complement strand
CCTCTGCAGGCGTTCGGACCGGATGACATTTTCAAAATCGCAGTCCACTACTCCCATGGGTGGCGGTGAAGGCCGGGCTTTCACTGTTACTCTCGGAGTTATTCCTGATTATGGTGATGACAGCAAGGGGATGAAAGTTGGAGGCATCCGGCCGAACGGACCGGCGGAAAAAGCGGGTATTATCGCCGGAGACGTAATTCTGAGAATGGCTGGCAAACAGGTTATGAATATTTATGATTATATGGGGATCTTGGGAGAGCTCAAGGCAGGCGAGAAAGTTGACATCGAATTGCAAAGAGGAGAGCGGTTACTCACACTAACAGCGGTAATGGAAAAAAGGCAATAAGGGTTGACCACCAATTGAGTAAGCTGCGGAGCAGCGCGGTATCTTCATGTGATGCCCCTTGCTTAGATGAGTTTATTTGCCTTTTCCTGAGAGATGGTGAATCTGCCGGATATACTCTTCAACGATTCTTGCCCTCGCATCCTCGCTTCGAGCAGCAAATAGTTCAACAGTAGTAACCTTTGTCAGGTTATCATACAATGTCGATTCCTTTGCCTGCAGTTTTTTGTTGAATTGTTAAAAAGTATCTATTGCCGCCATAATAGGTTCCCCTTTTTTATTCAATATTTTTCATATGTGTTATCTTGTATATTTCCAGCCTGTTTCTCTTAGCGTCAAAATATCACCCTCTTGTTGTAAAACAGCATCAATTACTTCACCCAAGAAGACGATATGGTCTCCGGCCGGAAGACTTTGTAGGATCACACATTCAAGTACTGAAACAGCATCAAGAAAAATTGGCATACCAGTACTGCCAAGTCTAAACTCTTGTCCGTTCATACTATTGCCAACAGCATCCACATGCTTCAGAAGAGCCCTTGCTGTTTCTCTTGCCCCTGATTGCAGAGTATTAAGCGAAAACCTCTTTGAGCTTTCT
>CAZWIN010000218.1:0-4273 GCA_964633855.1 uncultured Chitinophagales bacterium | reverse complement strand
AGAGACCTGAGTAACCCAATTCACCACGGCGGTAGAAATTTTATATCCGCTGCTTGAACCAAGGATAAAAAGGGCATATGGAAAGGAATCAAAGATTTTCCTTAGTGTACGTTCCTGCATTGAGTGACTCCGAACCTCTGACTCTTTGAGATTTCTTGGTTGAACAGGCTGGAACCTTAGTACGCTTACTACTCCCTCGCGCTCACACAGGCTTCACATACACACAAAGAGCGCAAATGCTCCCAGGTATACAGGCCAAGATTATGGCCATCACCCCACGTAAATTTTAGTGCATATCCACCTACAGGCTCAGCGCCAACAAGGTTATAACGCCCCGGTGTTTCAGTGTCAGGTGCTGAAGGCACATAGGTCTGAAATAGTACTGACTCTCCTTTGCAGCCGGCACAGGGACATTCATTCCTGAGAGACTTTAACGATATTGGACTTTTATGTCCATCGTCCCAGTCTAAATGAATCAATGACTTAGATTCTTGTTTGAGATGTGTTACTTGCATCTATCCATTACCCGTTAAGTTTTCAGGCTAATACGATTTGACAAACATGCCTTTCAAATTATCAGTGTATCATTCTTCATGATTATTTCATCTCCATCAGGATACTCCATCACTACTTCCTCCACAGCTATTAACGGCTGCAAGGATGAAACATAAACGCGGTCGATATGGACGACATTCTGTGGGTTTCTGAATAAAGCCGGACTCGTGACACCTCCAAAGTGATCACTTCTGCCAAACGCTATGTGTAGCCCCAGTTTTTCATCAAGAAGTGTGCTCCCGGTGCCCGTTATCCCCCACTCTCCCAGAACTCCAATCCCTACCTCTGCGATGTTGCCATAGGCAGGTTCAGATTCCAGCCTTTGGCGCTCTGAGTCGGAATGTTTGCCGGAAGAGATGACTTCACTTGCATTATTTTCTTCAATTCTGTACACCACAATTTCACTTTCAAATTGAACCGGTAATAAACCGCTGGTCCGGCTGGGTTCCCCGGGCCGTTCCCCTTCGTAAGGGACAATGTATGCTTCGCCGGAAGGGAGATTTCCTACTGTTCCCTCTTCCCTCATCAATCCTCCACTTGCGTGACCACTGCGAAACCTCAAATCATAATAACTTTGATACTTTTTCCCATCCACTCCTAAAGTAACCGTCGTCCCTGACGCTCTATCCATACGCTGCTTCAATTCCATAACTCTTGCGTGAATCTGTTCATAGTCCAGTGTAAGGGTCGGGAGCATTGAGCGCCTAAAGCCTGGAAGTGTTGCCCCTTTGAACCCAAGCTTTTTTGCAATAAGTTTGAGCGGAGCTGTGGCAGAAAATTCCGTCAGGGCAAACACAACACTTGATGATGCAAGAATGTCAGCAGTAAGCATGCTCCTGCCATTCGGTTGAGCGCCATACTCAGGAAGGCGGTCGGCAACGATCATTGATTCCGGAAGATCATTGTTATTGCTACCAACATTCGGATACAGGCAAAATGCTACAGCGGAAAATGGAAGCCTTGAAATATTCGTATGCAATTCTTGGAACCACTCTCCTGCGAGGGTTCTTCGATCGCTCCACTCCCGGTTATCTTTGATTTTTCCATCCGGAAGGTCAACCAAGATGGAAAGCCACTTCTCCTTCGGACGAAGGGCAAAGACCTTTTTAAGCAATTTTTCTAAATCTTCAAATTTGAGTTTGTGATTTAAATCGCTTAGCATAAGAGCATTCTTGACAAAGAGTTAAAGGAAATGACTTCATCAAATAACTAGTTATCGCATCGGGACGATCCTTAATATCCTGTCATCATCACTTGACGGGTCTCCACGACCATCCTTATTGCTGGTACAAAAATATAAGTAACCATCCGGACCGGTAATAACATCTCTGATCCTACCGTACATCTCCTCGAACATCCTCTCTGCTGATTTCACTGAAGTACGGCGATCATCAGCCAATCTGACGCGTAGTAAATGCCTCCCCCTTAGTGTCGCAACAAAGAAATCCCCAAAGAAGCCCCGCATGATTCTCGATGATGAGAATGATGCTCCGCTGGGAGCAATTGCAGGCGTGAACTCCAATAGTGGTGATTCCATCCCTTCCTTTTTCTGCTGATGATGTATGGCTGGCCATCCATAGTTCTTCCCGCCGGCAATGATATTGATTTCGTCTCCTCCACCCGGTCCGTCAAATCCGGATGGTCCATGCTCTGATTCAAAAAGATTTCCCGTAACAGGATCCCAATCTAATCCTTGAGGATTTCTGTGGCCGAGAGAATACACAAGCGAGTTACGAATGGGGTTATCTGAAGGAATCGAACCATCATCATTCATTCTGAGAATTTTCCCCCCGAGGGATGACATGCTTTGCGCTATTTCTTTTTGTGCTCCGTCCCCGGTTGTAACATATAGCTTTTTGTCCGGTCCAAACCGTATACGGCACCCATTGTGTATGCTGCCACCCGGAAGCTCTTCAATGATTGTTGAATCGTAACGTAGGCTATCCTTCGTTAGCATGTAGCGTACTACTTTGTTGCGGATACTGCCTTCTGACGACTCATAAGTGAAGCTAAGGTAAACGAAGTGATTCCGCGAAAAGTCAGGGTGGAAAGCAAGTCCCATCAGACCACCTTCACCAATACTTCTCACTTTGGGAACACCTGTTACAATTATGGAATTGCGCCCTCCCTTCTTGAGCACTTTCACATTTCCTTTGCGCTCCGTGAAGTACAGGTCGTTACCTTGAAAGGCAAGGGACCAAGGGACATCAAGGTTCGTGGCAACAACATCGACTTTGTACTGCACACCATCATCAGTCGTATATTGCCGGGAGGAACTGATCTGGGAAAGAAGAACAGAAGCATGGAGAAACCACAAAATCGCGGCAATGAAAAGGAAAACTCTTCTGTTGCTCAGAGAGAACACGATATCAGAGCATTCGTCGGGCGACTTCGCGCAGAGCATCTTTGGTAAGAAATTTCTGCACTAAGGGGAAAAGAATATGGTTTTCTTTGTGAATGTGATTCACAAATAATTGTACGATGGAACGGGCAGTCTCAGCGAGACTGTCAGTAGCATCCTTGTCGGATGGCATTGTTTGAACAGTACGGACAATCCGTTGAAGCTGACGGAATGCCTTCTTTAACTGCCGGTGGTCTTGGCGCATAAGCCTCGTCGGGCCTTCAACGTAACGCTCAAGCACTGGAAAAAGCGCTTCCTCTTCGCTCTTATTGTGGACACTGACTTCCTGTTCGATAAACTCTACAGCTGCAAGAACACGGTTGAAACTCTCCTGCGAGAACCCATGCTCCGCAATATTGCGCGTGTGCCTATTCAACGATGAAAGCTGAAGCAGCATTTCGTCGTGCTCTTGCATAAATTGCGCTATGGGGTCGATGTGCTTTGCCATGAAAGAAAATTTCCCGAAAAAAGTCTATACCGTCTCAATCATGGTCTGATACTTCATTCCCTTCTCATCCACACATTCCTCAACCTTGCTCACCAGTTCACCCGTCTTCTCATCCTGGTTTTCATCAAGAGCATCAAACTCCTCCATATTCTCCAGCGTGAACATTTCGGTGAAGTGATTCGGCTTCCCCTTCGCTTCAAATACACTGTAGAGTTTTCTGCGTTCGCCGACAACGTGGTCCTTCATCTGGCGAATTAACATCAGGTAACGGTCACGCAACTCCGGCTTGATGTGGTAAGAAATGCTGAACAACACACGCGACATGGACATCCTTTCATTAGTGAGAAAATCAATACCCTGCAGCTCGAACCTGCTCCTCCGTCATACCATAGTAATGGCCGATTTCGTGAATAAGTACTTCCCTTATCTTCTCACGAAGGTCGCTTTTCGAGCCTGCAGTAGCTTCAATATTCTTCTGATACAATGTTACCTTATCGGGTACAACAGGATAAGAACCGTAATATGTTCCACGCTTGTTGAGTGGAACTCCTTCATATAATCCCAAGAGAATGGAGCTCCCGGAAATATTCATCCTGCGCTTTGTTTCTTCTGATGGCTCGTCTTCCACAACGATGTGTACATTTTCAACCCGCCGTTGCAGAATCTCCGGCAGGGTATCAAATGCCTCCTCTGCAATCTTCTCAAATTCCGCCCTGTCTATCACTTCACCCTCAAATAACCCCTGCGACTTTGAGAATTCCTCCAGAACCTGCCAGAACGATCAGCACCACTAACCATGCTTTCGGCCGGCTTATCGTATGAACAATCGCTATACCCTCTACAATCAGGAAGAATGACCAGAGAACCGC
>CAZWIN010000217.1:4023-5243 GCA_964633855.1 uncultured Chitinophagales bacterium | reverse complement strand
TGATATCGCAGGCATATTCCTTGCGGCGTTGAAATGAGTCCATCGTATTCTGGATACAGGCGACCGTCAGTCCAAGGAATTCATACAGTTTGCCCATCCAGAGGCTGTCGCGCTTTGCGAGGTAATCATTCACAGTAACAATATGGACACCGCGCCCTGAGAGTGCATTCAGATAGGCGGGCATCGTTGCGACAAGCGTCTTTCCTTCACCGGTTGCCATCTCGGAAATTTTTCCCTGGTGGAGGACAATTCCACCAATGAGCTGTGTATCAAACGGAACCATATCCCACACGACCTTGTGCCCCATCAGGTCAAACTCCGTGCCGACAAGGCGGCGGCAACCATCCTTTACGACAGCAAAGGCCTCGGGGAGAATTTCATCCAGCATCTCGGAAATAATTGAATAGATCTCTTTTTCGAGAGTATCAGCATCCTCGAGTGCCTTTTCCCGTTCAGCCGGAGGAAGGTCTTTTTGAAGTTCTTTCCTGACCTGTGCCAGCTCATTCTCTGTTTCCCTGATTCCTTCCTGAATCCTCGAACGGAATTCAGCCGTTTTGGCCCTTAATTCTTCATCCGAGAGCTTCTGCAATTCTTCGAAGTGCCTGTTTATCTCATCAACAAGCGGTTGAACAGACCGTACATCGCGTTCATGTTTACTTCCGAAGAGCTTCTTGAAAACGCCGAGCATCACACACCAACAATAGTGGGAAATATGAGGAAATATGCTTTTAATATATGCAGATTAGCGATGTCAATCAACAGTATCTCGGGCAACGCAAAGCAACCTATACTACTCACTTGGAATTTTTGGGTTACCACACGTTCATGCATCTGTATTTCGCCCTCGGCCGGTGTTCTTTTGTGTTTCTTTTGCGCGCCTGCACATGTTGCGCAATTATCCTCTGTACCGGTTGCCAACCTTCGGCAAGGTTTGCAACAATGGAACAGCCCTCACTCGGAAACAATGTCAGTTCATCTCACTATCCCGAACTCAAATCCCGAATTGACGCATTAGTCAATCGTTCGTTGTTTCCTCCTGCCAATACCGGGATAAAAATTTTGTCTCTGACAAGAAATGAGTTGCTTTACGAATTGAACAGCAGAATGCTCTTCAATCCTGCATCCAATCAAAAACTGATTACTTCAACTGCCTCATTATCCACGCTTGGCGGCAGCTTTCTGATGAATACTGTCGTCAGCTTCGACACAAGCAACATACC
>CAZWIN010000217.1:0-4013 GCA_964633855.1 uncultured Chitinophagales bacterium | reverse complement strand
GGATACGGTGATCCGCTCCTCACAACCGCCGACATTGACTCCATGGCACGCCTGGCAGCATCCATCATTCCTCAAGAGAAATCCTGGACAGTGGCTGGAGATGTCTCGTATTTTGACAATGAGTATTGGGGAAGAGGATGGATGTGGGACGATGAACCCGATCCAACATCGATGTTTATCAGTCCGTTGTCTGTCAATGGAAACGCCGTCTCGATCATCTGCAAGCCCGGCAAGAAGCCCGGTGATCCTGTTACTGTCTCAACCGATCCACCATCTGAATTTTTCACATTGGAAAATGCAGCCCGAACCGCAACCGATTCGATTCAAATGCCGTTGAAAGTCACCCGACGGTGGAAGGAGAGATCGAACACCATTGATATTCAAGGCGAAATGCTCGCTGGCGACTCCCTATACAAAGAAGAGCTTACTGTGTGGCAACCTGAATTGTATTTTTTGAACCTCTTCACTAAGAGCTTGCGCCTCAATGGAATTCAAGTTGTCAGTAACATTCTTGATACTGTTTCAACAACAGCCATCAGGATCGCGAGCTATTCACACCGGTTGGATACAATTATCACGTATATGAACAAAGTAAGTGATAACCTTTCCGCGGAAAATATCTTGAAGGCGATGTCCGCCCGGGAGAAAGGTACGCCCGGAACCTCAACGGATGGCTTACATATTGCGAGAAAATTCCTGGCCGGCATTGGCGTTGATACGGCCCTTACTGTTCTGGCTGACGGCAGTGGCTTGTCAAGGTACAATCTTACTTCACCCGATAATCTCGTGAGGATACTCACCGCTGCATATAATGATACGCTCATCTTTCCGGTATTCTACAATTCCCTGCCGATTGCCGGGCAGCATGGTTCCCTCTCCATGCGGATGCGAAACTCCACCGCCGAAAACAATCTTCGCGCAAAGACGGGAACGCTGTCCGGGGTCTCCTCTCTTTCAGGATATGTACGCACTGCTGATGATGAACTGCTTGCCTTTTCCATCATGATGCAGGGAATACCGCAAAGCGTGAGGCCCTACCGTCAGGTTCAAGATGCAATCGGCATATTCCTCAGTTCGTTGACCCGATCCGCGATAAAATAAAAAAGCCCTCCCTCAAACAGGGGGGCTTTTCCGGCAAGGATACTCAGTGTTGTTCTATTCAAGCGCTTTGATTCTCACGTCGCCGCCCGAGGTATGCGCGTGAATGGATTTCCCACCGCCATTGATATTCCCCCGCATCCGCTGTTCGTCAAATTTGCCGCTCATCGTAATCGGCAGGTCGCACGACACATCTCCCCCGCTTGTCGAAGCATCCACTGTCGCGCTGATGTTCCTTGACACAAGAATATCAATATCCCCGCCGGACGTTTCGGTAAACACCCCCTCGTTCCCATTTTTCACCGAGACAACAATATCGCCCCCCGAAGATTCAGCACGTACCTTGCCTTCCACCATGTCCACTCTTACATCCCCACCGGAGGTGGAAACATCAATGTCGCCGCGAATCTCCGCTACCTGGACATTTCCACCCGACGTTTCCATACGCACGTTCCCGGTGATTTGTTCGAGCTGAAGGTTGCCGCCTGAAGTTTCCATGACGACATTTCCTTCTATCCCGCGGAGAACAATATTTCCGCCGGAGGTTCCACCATTCAGAGCCCCTTTAATGCCAGACACGGCAATATTTCCGCCTGAAGTGTTTAGTTCGGCGCTGTACTCATGAGGAACTTTGATGGTAAACCGGAGATCAATATCCATATTGTCCCACATCCGGAACCATGAAGATTTTTTGCTCTTCCCACGAACTTCAATACCGCCTGCGGTCTCAAACGCGTCAATGGAATAGTCCTGGATATCGCGTTCCGCACCGTGGAACTCGGCAACAATTGAAACCTCACGGCTATCAGTGCCTGTCACTGTTACACTGCCGACATCGGTGCGCACAGTCAGGGTACCTCCCGGGTTTACTGTAAACTGTTTCTCAAACTTTCTTTCTCCTGCCGACCCTGTCGCCGTAACAAGCAAGGCAACAACCGCTGCAATGATAGCGCGTTTCATAACAAGCTCTCCTGAGTATGATTGCAATCGCTGGTGAGTCTCTCTGGTTGGTTAGACGACAGGTTCTGAAAAAAGGTTGCATCACCGCTTTTGCATTTGGTGCCTGCTTTCGATATTTTGTGCAGAGTTCAAAAATTATGAATCCCATGCTGCAATCTTTCACTCTTCTTTTGACGTTCATGGCACTTTCCGGATGCACAGGCGAGCAGCCGAAATCCTCACAATTAGCCAATAGCGGGCAACCATCACAAGTGGTTCCGCGGTCTATCCCCAAATTTAGCGGAAAGCGCTCTTTTGACCACCTTCTCAAACAGGTCTCCTTCGGCCCGCGCAATCCGAACTCGGCAGGACATGCGACGTGCCTTGCATATCTTGCCTCTGAATTGGGCAAAACGACTGCAAGTATCGAAACGCAGGATTTTACCCATGATGGGTACGGCAATGAACGCCTGCAACTCTCAAACCTCGTTGCAAAATTCAACGAACAGGCTGCTCAGCGTATTCTTCTTTGTGCACACTGGGATACAAGGCCTCGGGCAGAGCAGGATGAGAACAAGTCAAAGCGAAACACCCCCATTCCCGGGGCAAATGATGGAGCCAGCGGAGTGGCTGTGTTGCTGGAGATTGCCCGGTTGTTGAAGGAAAAAGAGCCAGGCATTGGGGTTGATCTCGTCCTGTTTGATGGAGAAGATTATGGTGAAGAAGGAGACCTTTCGAATTATCTGCTCGGCTCGAGATTTTTTGCGCTGAATCTGCCTCCTGAACAAAACTACAGGTTTGGAATTCTTCTTGATATGGTTGGCGATAAATATCTGGAAATACCGAAAGAGCAACACTCCATAAAGTATGCCCCCGATGTACTTGATCTCGTCTGGAATAAGGCGAAAGAATTGGGATACACACAATTTGTCGATGCGCCCGGCGAATCTATTTACGATGACCATCTTCCTTTGAATGAAGTCGGAATCAAAACCATCGACTTGATAGACTTTGACTATCCCGATCCCACAAACCGCTTCTGGCACACTC
Source organism: uncultured Chitinophagales bacterium (assembly GCA_964633855.1). GTDB lineage: Bacteria > Bacteroidota > Ignavibacteria > UBA10030 > UBA6906 > CAZWIN01. The sequence continues at coordinate 926 of CAZWIN010000217.1, read as the reverse complement.
ATCAGGATGCGCCAGAAAATTGCAGCGCCGAAAGCCTGGAAGCAGTCGGCACCGTGCTCACTCATGTAATCTACTCCCTCACTCCTTGAAATGCCTGCATCATACGTTGAAGTTTCAATAACAACCGACCCCGGACTTGCGGATGCGCTTGTCGGACTTCTTTCGCAACTTGGATTCGAAGGGTTCTGGGAAGACAACTCCTGCCTCAAGTGCTTCATTTCCAGTGAGCGCTGGACACCGGCCATGCTGGCTGAAACCGAAGACGTAGCCCGGATGGTTGCCCGGTCAAGTCATTCCGCTGTGCCACAAGTGATTGTCACCAACCTTCCCGGACGGAATTGGAATGAGGAATGGGAGAAGACTATCAAGCCCATTCGTGTAACGGAACGGATTGTCATCACACCTACATGGCACGAGTACCAGGCGGAAGATGGCCAGCTTGTGCTCACGATTGACCCGAAAATGTCCTTTGGTACCGGATACCATGAAACCACTCGCCTCACGCTCAAATTGATGGAAAAACACGTGCAACCGGGCATGCATGTTCTTGATGTGGGCACTGGAACCGGCGTGCTGGCAATTGCCGCAATCAAGCTCGGAGCAGCAATCGCTATCGGCGTTGATAATGATGAATGGTCGTATGATAACGCTAATGAAAACATCCGACTGAATCATGTAGAACAACAAGTACAGGTAGTTCTCGGCGAACTTGCAAACGTCTCTGCTTCCCCGTGTGGGATGATTGTGGCAAATATTCAACGAAACGTACTGGAGCCGCTTCTTCCCGACATGCGAAACCGGATTTCATCTCAAGGAATGCTTATTCTCTCCGGTCTGCTGAAATCCGACGAGGAACCAATGATTGAGGCGCTTCATGCCAATGGCTTCAGACTGATCGAAGAGCTGCAAGAGAATGAATGGATCGC
>CAZWIN010000216.1:0-5269 GCA_964633855.1 uncultured Chitinophagales bacterium | reverse complement strand
GCCAACACCGCAGGGTGGATGTCGGCGGAGCTTGGCCGGCAACCGTGGCTTGTGTACGGGCTTTTGCGGACTGCGGAAGGCTCATCAACCATGGTGTCAGCGGGCAATACGTTGTTCACCCTTATGGGATTTCTTGGAATGTACTTTCTCATCGGTGTGTTGTATCTCTTCCTTGTTGTCAAAAAGATCAATGAAGGTCCGGTTGCCGGACACACACCATCCACTCTCAAAGGATAAGACATGGAGATTCTCTGGTTTTGCATCGTCGCCTTCATGATTGCCATGTACGTCATCCTCGATGGATTTGATCTTGGCGCGGGTATCATTCACCTGATTGCTGCACGCAATGATAAGGAGCGGCGGACGATACTGAATGCAATCGGCCCGGTGTGGGACGGCAACGAAGTCTGGCTGCTTGCCGCCGGGGGCACGCTATACTTTGCTTTCCCACAGGTGTACGCATCCAGTTTCAGCGGCTTTTACCTTCCACTTATGATCGTCCTCTGGCTGCTCATGATGCGTGCGCTCGGAATTGAACTCCGGCACCAGCTACACAACCCGCTCTGGAAGGCATTCTGGGATGCGGTGTTCTCCATCGGCAGCCTGTTGCTGGCAATTTTCTTCGGCGCTGCCCTTGGCAATGTTGTGCGCGGCGTTCCTCTTAATGCGGACGGTTATTTTTTCGAGCCTCTCTGGACGACATTCACCGTGGTGCCGGAATCGGGAATTCTCGATTGGTTCACTGTTATCATGGGCCTCGTAAGCCTCTTTACGCTGACAGCCCACGGCGCGAACTTTGTTGCACACAAGACTGAGGGTGCATTGCAGGAACGATCCAGGAACCTTTCCCTCATCGCCTGGTGGGGTGTACTGCTGACATCCCTCGCTGCACTTGCTTCGACATGGCTTATTCATCCCAAACTCTGGGACAACTTTATCGCCGAGCCCTTGGGCTTTGCTTTTCCCCTGCTCGGTGTTGCAGGACTGGCGGGGATGATTGTATACGGCCGCGCAGGAAAAGATTTCAGGGCGTTTCTCTCTTCCACAACATTTATTGCCGGCATGCTGGCAAGCACCGCCTATGGCATGTTTCCCAATCTTCTTCCGGCGTCAACAGATCCGGGGCGCAGCCTTTCGGTGTACAACAGCCTCGCACCTGCGTATGGCCTCGGCGTCGGCATCGTGTGGTGGACAATCGGGATGTGTATCGCCACTGGTTATTTTTTGTATCTATTCAAAAATATGAGGGGAAAAGTACATCTCCCGTCCGAAGGGGAAGGCTACTAAACAACACGCTTTCATTCACAATTATCGAAAAGAGTATCATGGCAACAAAGCACGTTTTTTTGAAGCAGGTTCAGGGCACAACATTCACCGCCAAAGGCGATTCCAATCATTGGGTGATGATGGATGGTGCCGAGGAATTTGGCGGATCCAATGCAGGCGCGCGTCCGAAAGAACTCGTGCTGTTTGCCCTTGCGGGTTGTACCGCAAGCGACGTTGTGAATATCCTGAAAAAGAAACGGGTGGCGCTTGCGGGATATGAGATGAACCTTGTCGGCAAGGAACACGAGGATTATCCAAGAGCCTTTGCCGAAATCCACATTGAGTACGTTTTCTACGGAGAGCATCTGCAGGCAAAAGACCTTGAGCATGCCATTGACCTCTCCATCTCAAAATACTGTTCGGTATCTGCCATGCTTGCCCCATCCGTACAGATCACTCATTCGTACAGAGTGGAGCCCGGGCCATGCATGACCAGGCAGGAGGAAAACGAAGCGCGGCTGAACTGATTCACCGTCAAGAAAAACTCCCACGACTTTTTTAAGGAGTTTTTCTTTCCATTCTCCCCTCCATTCACTATCTTGATGCCGTTCTTTATCCAAAAACGGTTGGCGTGAATGAAGATCCCGGCTTTTCTGAAAAAACCTGATATCGGCCTGCTTCTGCTGCGGCTTGGGCTCGGTGTGATGTTCATTGTTGCGCATGGCCTGCCAAAACTTCTTGCCGGGCCGGAACAGTGGGGAAAAATTGGCGGGGCAGCCAGGTATATCGGCATTGATCGGGCTCCCACGCTCTTGGGTTTTCTTGCCGGCGCGACCGAATTGCTTGGAGGAATCCTTCTGGTGCTTGGTATTTTCGTACGGCCTGCGGCCGCTGCGCTCTTGTTTGTTATGACGCTTGCTACAATAACCATTCTTGCACGCGGAGAGAACCTGCACGGAGTGAATGCGCAGCCCGTTGAAGTGGGCGCGGCTTGCCTGGCACTTGTATTTCTCGGTGCGGGGAAATACAGTCTCGATCGCAATGGTTAAATCTCGCCCCCCTACCATCAAACCGCCAGCTCTCCGTAAAGGCGATGTCATTGGCATCATCGCACCGGCAAGCCCGCCTGCAGATATTGCCAGGGTCGAGCGTGGTGCGCGCTATTTTGAAAGGCTCGGCTATCGTGTTGAGATTGGCGCGAGTGTTTCAAGAACGCGCGGTTATCTTGCCGGCAACGATAACCACAGAGTGGATGATCTTCATACGATGTTTGCCGATAGAAGGGTCAAGGCTATTATCTGCGCGCGCGGGGGATACGGCACTCCACGGCTTCTCCCTCTTATCAATTACAAGCTCGTTGCGCGCAATCCTAAAATACTTGTGGGCTTCAGCGATATTACCGCGCTGCAGCTTGCGCTCTGGAAGAAATGCCGGCTGGTGACGTTCCACGGGCCGATGCTGGCGGTGGATTTCGCCAACGGGATTGATCCGTACACCGAAGAGTCATTCTGGCAAGTAGTAACTTCTCCTCACAAGCCGGGCAAAATCCCGCTTCCCATAAAACCACACACTCTCCAGCAAGGCAAAGCATCAGGAATACTGCTCGGAGGCAATCTTTCGTTAATCAATTCCCTGCTCGGAACCCCGTACCTGCCCGACTTTAGGAATGCATTGCTTTTTATGGAAGAGGTAGGCGAGGAACCATACCGGATTGACCGGATGTTGGCGCAGCTTTCCAACGCTTCGATTCTTCAAAACGTGCAGGCCGTATTGGCGGGCCAGTTCACGGATTGCAGCCAAAAAGATCAGGCCAAGCCGGGGCTTTCACTCGAAGATATTCTCGTGGATTTTACTTCTTCAACAAAGAAACCCCTCATCACCAATCTTCCCTTCGGGCATACCAACAAAAAACTTACCCTTCCGCAGGGTGTTCGCGCCTGTATCAACACTGCGAAAGGCGAGCTCCGCCTGGAAGAATCTGCAGTCTCCAGAGATTAAAATATCTTGAAAATCAGCCTGAATTACAGGCTTTTTTATTGACTCTCTTCAGGATTTGTCTTAATTTTGTGCGTTAAATGCACACTCTAAGATATTGAATTGCATGCTGAAAATTGCCGTCATGGGCTCAGGAAAGGGCTCCAACTTCAATTCCATCATGCAAGAGATACGCAAAGGCAAAATCCCGGGCGCCCAGATTGTTGTTGTCATCAGCAATAATTCAGATGCTGGAATTCTTGGACTAGCCCGGTCGTATGGAGTACCTGCAGAACGGATCAGCAGGAAATCCTTTGCATCCGGAGAGCAATTCAGCGGAGCATTGATTGACGTGCTGAAGGGACATGAGGCAAATTTTATTGTCCTTGCCGGATATATGAAGCGCATTCCTTCGCGCATCATTGCAGAATATAAAAACAGGATTATCAATATTCATCCAGCGCTTCTCCCGCGGCACGGCGGACAAGGAATGTACGGAATGCACGTTCATGAATCCGTTATAGCTTCCGGTGACCGGGTGAGCGGTGCAACTGTACATCTTGTGGATGAAGAGTATGACCGCGGGCCGGTTATACTCCAGCGCACTGTACCAATAGATCCGGGTGAAACGGCACAGAGCCTTGCCGCGAAAGTTCTAGTGCTCGAACATGAGTTGCTTCCCGAGGCAATCAGGATGTTTGCCGAAGGGTATGCACAAACAACAAACACTGCTGTTCATTAGAGAGGAAACTCTTGCCGCAGATTCGCCGCGCACTCATCAGCGTCTCCGATAAACGCGGCCTCGTCTCATTTGCCACGGAACTCCGTGCCATGCAGGTGGAGATCATTTCAACCGGCGGCACGTTTGCTACTCTACAGGGGCATGGCATTGAAACTGTCTCCGTTTCCGAAGTCACGGAATTCCCGGAAATCCTCGACGGCCGGGTAAAGACACTCCATCCGAAGATTCATGCGGGCCTCCTTGCAGCCTCCGATAACCCGCAGCATTTGAAGCAGTTACAGGAATTGAGTATTGATGCCATAGATATGGTCGTGGTAAATCTCTACCCTTTTGAACAGACGATTGCCCGTAACAGCGTCCCGCTTGGAGAGGCGATCGAACAAATTGATATCGGCGGACCTGCGATGATTCGCGCAGCGGCAAAAAATTTCCGGCACAAGGCGGTGATCGTCAACCCGGACCGGTACGATTCCATCCTTCACGAAATGAAATCCTGCAACGGCGCGATCTCGGAGACAACTTGTTTTTCGCTTGCGAAAGAGGTGTTCCGCCATACGTCCGCGTATGATTCCGTGATTTCGAATTACCTGGATCATATACAGCGGGAGACGGAGAAGCTCCCTCAGCTCTTTCACCTGTCATTGAGAAAAGAAGAAGACCTGCGCTATGGCGAGAATCCGCATCAGCGCGCAGCACTGTATGGGAATTTTGGTTCTCTGTTTCAGAAACTCCACGGCAAGGAGCTTTCGTTCAACAATATCGTTGACATAACTTCAGCGGCAATGCTCGTATCGGAATTCGATGAGCCGTCGGTAGCCATCATCAAACACACGAACCCGTGTGGAGTCGGCTCAGGAAGTGCACTTGTCGAAGCATACACCAAAGCGCTGGCCACTGACCGGAATTCCGCGTTCGGCGGAATCGTCGCCGTGAATCGTCCGCTGGATATGGATACGGCGCGGCAGATCAACGAAGTCTTTACCGAAGTAATCATCGCGCCGGGATTCCAGGAAAATGTCTTGGAGTTTCTTTCAAAGAAAAAAGACCGGCGGCTGATCAGGCTGGCCGCAAACCTGCGCGCCCTTGATCAACTGGATGAAGTCGACGTTCGACTTGAAGCGGCCGAGCTGCGAGGCGTGGAACTCGACGATCTTGGCGACGCCAATTCCGCGGAGGACTGCGGCGCGTCCGAGTGGGCCGAACGGACTCGGCAACACGCCTTGGAAATGCTCCTCAAGCTGCTTTGAGACAACGAGGTTCGCATGAAACCCTTGCTCCCGGAGTTGC
>CAZWIN010000215.1:0-5301 GCA_964633855.1 uncultured Chitinophagales bacterium | reverse complement strand
CAATCGTTGGTGAGTATTATTGTGGTGAATTACGACGGCGCAGGCTATGTAGGCGAGTGTTTGCAAAGCGTATTTGCCCAGCGATACCGGCCAATCGAGGTCATTGTGGTTGACAATGCATCAAAAGATGAAAGTTGTGAAATTGTGCGAAAGTCGTTTCCTGAAGCTCAGCTTATTGTTAATGAGAAGAATGAGGGTTTTGCAGGTGGAAATAATATCGGGGTTTCTGCGGCAAAGGGAGATGTGATTGTCCTTCTGAATAATGATACGGTTGTTGACAGTCAATGGCTTTTCGCACTTGTCAATGCGTTGAATAACCCGGCCACAGGTGTTGTTACATCAAAAGTTATTACTGAAGGTGTTCCTGACAAGTTTTATCACATGAACGGAACAATCAATTTTCTCGGCTACAATATCATGCGCCATTTTGCAGACCTCTCGACAGTGTTTTTTGCAGGAGGGGCTTCACTTGCATTCAGGAAAAGTGTAGTCGGTACCCCGTTTCTTGATGAATACTTCCTCTATCATGAGGACGTGTTACTCTCATGGAGGATGAGATTGAGGGGCTTTGCCGTGTATATGGTTCCAGACTCAGTGGTGTGGCATAAAGGGAGCGAGACCGTAAAGCGCCAGCCGGGCCAATTGGTGACTTTCTATCAGGAAAGGAACAGGTTGTTAAACTGCTTATTGCTTTACAGTGTGAGAACACTCGTGATGCTCATCCCATATTTCATTGCAGATGCTTGTGCAAAAATCGCCATGAGCGTGATCGCAGGACGGAAATCGTTTGTCGGGATACTCCGTTCGTATTGGTGGGTGCTCGTCCATTGGGGATGGGTTGTCAATAAGAGAAAAGAATGCCAACAGGAAAGGCGGATTCCGGACAGTGAGATTCTTGGTATGATGAGTACGAGAATAATTGATTCGGAGTCCGTACCTGCTTCCATACTGAACAATCTTTCTACAGTGTATGCCAGGGTCGCCGGACTGACGCATGGTTGACCTCGGTATCGTGATTGTCACATACAACAGCCGTTCGTATCTTGACGATTGTCTGCGTTCAATTCTCTCTGCTCCATCTGCCGTCAGCTATGAAATTATTATTGTGGATAATAATTCCACAGATGGTACAGTTGATCTGGTGGAACGGAATCACCCTTCGGTCCGCCTCATCCGGAATCCCGGAAATACCGGATTTGCGGCGGCAAACAATCTGGCTATCCGTTCTCTGCAAAGCAGGTATGTCATGGTATTAAACCCGGACACAGTTGTACAGTATGATACTCTGGGTGCTCTGGTGCAATTTATGGATTCCCATCCGGCTGCATGGGCTGCGGGACCACAAATGTTGAATGGAGACGGCACTCTGCAGCGAACCGGAGTGCGGTTCCCATCAAACTGGAATATTCTCGTCGAGACGTTCTTTCTGGATCGCCTCTTTCCGAACTCAACGCTGTTCGGAAGGCACAAGGAATATTATCACGACTCTGCCAAACCGAGAAAAGTGGATTATCTTCAAGGCTCTTGTCTGATAGTCCGCTCCGATGCTATACACACCATTGGAGGGATGGATGAGAATTTCTTTATGTATTTTGAGGAGACAGATTGGTGTTTCCGGATGAAAGATGCAGGAGGTGAGGTCATGTATGCACCGGTCGGGAAGGTGGTGCATTATGGCGGGGGAGAGTTCGCACATTATGACAAGCAGAGGCTCGTGCACTATCACAGAAGCTTGCTGTTGTTCTACCGGAAACACTATTCAATCATCAGCGGGTTGTCGCTGCGCCTGATTCTTGTTGTGAGAAGTGTTGTGCGCATCATTCTCTGGGCCATCATGCTCTTGCTCAAGCCGGGAAGCCGAGCGCAGATACTTTCGAGTGTAGGCGGTTACATTGGAGTGCTGCCAATGCTGGTAAAGGAGCGGGTATAGAATGTCGCAGCCGTTCTTCAGCGTTGTCATACCCACGTACAACCGCAAGGATTCACTTGTAAAATGCCTGAACTCTCTGGAAATGCAAACGCTGTCGCCAACTGAATTTGAGGTGATTGTTGTTGATGACGGCTCAACAGACGGTACTTCTCAATCCGTTGCCATGGCAAAGTATCCATTCCGGTTACGTTACGTCGGACAGGAAAACGCGGGCCCATCCAGGGCACGTAACAAGGGTGTTGCTGTAACCGAAGGCAGGATCATAGCCCTGACCGAAGATGATATCATTGTGCAGGCAGATTGGCTTGCCAATGCCCGTAAATACTTCATCGAAAGTGATATTGATATTCTTGAAGGAAGAACAGTTTATGCGGATAGTGATGAGGATGTGCGTCGTTTTGAGCCCGAACAGCGCATGTCATTTATTCCGTGCAATTTGTTTGTAAAAAAAGATGTCTACGATCGGTTAGGCGGGTATGATGAGCGATTCTACGATCAGCAATCCCATGTGTATTTTCGCGAGGATGCGGATTTTGGATTCCGGGCGCTTGGTAGAGGATGCCAAGTGTTAATTGCAAGGGATGTCGTTGTCGAGCATCCGGTACAGTTCTCCGATTTACGTTCATGCATGCGGCATATCCGTCGTTACTACTTTGATCCTTTGTTGTACAGCCGCCATGCATCTCTTTTCCGGCAAATGATAGAGGTAAAAACAATTGCCGGCATAACGATCCACAGACCACAGCATTATGTTGCTTTGCTTTATGTCGTTATGGTATGTTGGGCTATTGTGTCATCGCTGAGCTCATCGTTGGGTTCACCTTTTTGGGGAATTGCAGGGGCTTTCCTGTGCGGTATGCTCTTCCGGTTCAAGTATCAGGGGAGAAAAGCGCTGGGAATGCATGAAGTCCGGGAGACTTTTGGTTTTGTTTTTCTCCCGGCTCTTTACCTCATTACAGTGATCAGGGGTTGTTTCCGGTTTCGCTCTTTTGGAGCACTGCTATGATTGGAGCCTCGGTTCTCTCGTTTATCACACATCCTTCTGAATACGGAGGCCAACACCTGTTGTATCGCTATTATTCAATGCTTCTTGCAAGACCGGTTCTGCATCGCTTGTATGGCCAGCTAAAACGTATGCAGAGGCGGAATCTGAATCCGGAGAAAGTATGAAAGTTGGCGTATTTGGAGGCACGTTCAACCCTCCGCACATGGGCCATCTTATTATTGCCGAGTATGTTTGTGAAAAGCTCAATCTCGACAGGATACTCTTTATTCCTACTGCCGTGCCTCCACATAAGCAGGGGCTTGATATTGTAGAAGCCCATCACCGGTACGAAATGGTTTTGTGTGCCATTCAAGGGAACCGCCGCTTCGAGGCGTCGGACGTGGAAATTACAAGGGGCGGGGTTTCCTTTACTGTGGAAACACTGCAATACCTTCACAAGCAACGGCACGAGGATTCCTTTCACCTGCTTATTGGCGTGGATAACCTGATGGGATTTCACACATGGAAGGAGCCGGAACGAATCCTGGAACTGGCAAGTGTTGTGGCAATGACAAGGCCCGGTTTTTCGTTGAAGAGTTTTGATGATAAGTTCAGGAACCGGATTCTGATTTGCGATGTGCCGGAGATAGCCATAGAGTCACGTACCATCCGCGCTAGAGTAGCAGAAGGCAAGTCCATCAGATATCTGGTTCCGGTAGCGGTGGAAGCATATATCGCCAAGCATAATCTCTACAAATGATGCGATCAGAGCATGATGATAAGGGAAGAGACGGAGTGAGGCAATAGCGATTTGTGTGAATGAAGCATAAGAGCCGGGCTTGTACCCGGCTCTGGTGTTTGAATATCAGAAGACAAGAAATCCTATTGTTGCCTGCAATCCCTCGATGCGGGTAGTAGGGTCGGCGGAAAGCCGGTTATTGCCGTACTTTGCTTCAGTGTAAAAGTATCTGACTCCGACATCCACAACTTTATCAAATACCGCACCGCCTCCGACCGAAACGCCGAACGAGAAGTCGTTACCGCCAGATGTGGTCAGCGTTCCCACTGTGACATCAGGGCTTTGAGAAAAAACAAACCCAATCTGTCCGTTGCCGTACAACGAAATTGGCGTGACTGTGGAAAGAGCGACTTCATACCGAGGCCCTGCCATCAATGAGAGAAGGTAATACTTGGTTGCTGTTGCGCCGTTCGGCAGCATGGAGACTCCGTATGAACTTCCGAGCAATGCAGCAGTCAACCCGACTCCGCCGTTCAGCGGAAGCATCGTGTATTCCGCGCCGGCTGCAAATGACATGTTCGCGTACCCTGCATTCGGATCCAACGTGGTCTTTTGCATGAACGGGCCAAGCGGAATGGATGTGCCTGTAACAACCGTGAAGCGTTCTTCAATGCTTCGGTCGAAGTACTTTGCAAGCTGTGCGGATCCTTGTGGAGTCGCCACAAGAATCCCCAGAAATGCAAACATGAGTATAAATGCTACTCGTTTCATGATGCTGCTCCTGAATAATTATTGTTGAAATGTAACGCTACACTCTGGTATTCTGAAGTAAGAACCCGGGATGGTGGAGGCTTGCTGACACAATATGAAGAATGTACCGTCTCTGAATTGTTATCTGGCTCACGCTATGAGACAGCAATCATGGGTTGTAGGAACGCTTTTCCTGATTTACCTGCAGAGATCTTGCGTGGTGGGTCTTGCTTTCCGAAAAGGAGGGAAGTAGATTAGTGGTGAGCCTTACTTTCCATCTGCCAGCCCCAGGGTAACGTACAGCCAAAAATTCTTCATGGGTCCCATATGCGGTATCTGACTATTCTTTTACTATCGATTCTCGTGTTTTCAGGGTGCGGACTGTTTAACAGCAGGTACCTCAAGAGAGATTTTGAGATTGGGAAAGTCATCGAATCTCCGGTAGGAGGGACGATGATACGTGCCCAAAGCGGCTTTCGCAATGATATCCAGAAGAGTGTGGTTGTTGGGCAGCAAAGTGAATTGGTGTACGGCGGAATTGCCCGCGGTGTTGTAAGAATCACCTACCGCGAGTTTGATGTCAATGAAGAAGGGGTTTCCCACATGCCTGGATTTTCACAAGACCTTCAGTATGATTTGAATGAATCACATATTATCACGTTCCGGAAAACAATGATTGAAGTGATTCAGGCCGCAAGCAACAAGATTGTTTTCAGGGTATTGGATGACCCTGATCCTTCGCAGTTCGACTGAATTGTTTTCACCTGCGTTCGTCCGTATTTACGCCTCCGCTTTTTCAATATTGATTGCAGCAGCCACTTTTCTTATCTTTACCTTATTCAAGTAACAGGCACACCACATTTCTGCCCTCGTAGCTCAGTATGGATAGAGCGACGG
>CAZWIN010000214.1:0-5302 GCA_964633855.1 uncultured Chitinophagales bacterium | reverse complement strand
AATTCATCACATCCGAGATTCGCAACTGCTCAGTGGAAGTGACATCAAAATATGTTTCCGACATTGCCGAATTATTGTAGGTATCCCATGCGCGAACCCGGATGTGGTTTTTCCCTTGCGGAAGGCCGCGCAGCGTGTATTGGACATTTCCTGCCTGATAATTATCAAGCTGGCTTGTGTAGAACTCCGTCAGGTCCCTGCTTTCAGGGCTGTTATTCACCCATGCTTCAATTCTGTGGCCTATTCCTGCAATGGAGGTGTTAATGCCGCTGGAGTCCGTCATGTCAACATACAATGTCGGTTCAGAACTGACCGGATCGCCGGCTCTAAAACTCCGGCTGTCAAGAAAGAGATTGATGTTGGGGCCCTGCATATCAAGTACCGCTGTTGTATCAGTTCCACCGATACGGACTTTTGAAGTATATCCCAAACCATCAACAATCGTCCCGGGAGAAGTAAAGTACGCAATAACTTTGCCTGTGGAATCGGCATATGAAATATCCTTCGGCACGACAAACGTCGCTGCGAATCTTCCATTATGTACGGATGCCTGGCCACGATAGATTGTGCTGCCGGTTGCCACATACGACCAATCAAAACCCGGATAGAAGTTGACTATCGTAATCCTGCGTATTGCGTCATTCAAGGTTAACGTAGTCTGGCCATTGAATGTATCATCCGGCTGGCCGGCTGGAGTGCGGATTGTTCCTTTCACTGTCACCCTGCTGAGAGCACTGAGCTGAATAGGCGTTGTACGCGGAACGATACCGATACTGTCAACGGATTCCTGGTTGATGCTGTCTATACTTGCGCGACCGGCCGGGAACTTCAACTTCATTGAAGGATCGCCCATGTAAAAAAACTTCTGATCGTTGCTGCTGTTAAAAAACACCTTTGCTGTAAAAAGTGCCGTACCGGGCCGCTCAACGACAAGACGGCCTGTCGAATCGCGTGGAAACATCGCCCTGAAAATACGCTGGTGAAGATCGGCATTGGCACCGGCAAAGACCTTTCGTGTTGCCGAGACTACTCCAATTGCACCTCCATCTGTCTTGTTCAGCAGCAGCTCACTTCCGGTATAACGCCGGGCATCATCAAACTGCGAGAAGTTACAGGTAGCGGCAAAAAAGAGGCTGAGCTTGCTGGCGTTCACCAGCTGGGGTATGGATGTCGGAACACTAAATACCGCTTCATGCGCCCAGACCGTTGGGTTACCATGGCCAGTGAAATTGACGACGAGAGACCCTCTGTTGATTTCATCTATGATTGCCTGGTACGCACCGGGCTTCCTGCGTCCCTGCGGGGTGTTCACCGTGGGATATTCTGCTATGAAAATCTTCCGCTTGTCAAATTCGTCAGGTGTGTAGAGAGTTGCAAGATCCTCGGATTGCTGGCTGTGCAGAGTTCCTTCCTCCCGGTCTGGCGTCCACGAATCATCACCAATAAAGAGCATCCGTGCGGCCCACCCGTCATGCGATGATTCATTGTCATAGCGGATAAGTTTGTCAACAACAGCGTTGGCCTCCGCTACCGTCCGTGATGGTATTCTTCCGCCGGCGAGGAATGGTGTATCGCTTGCACCGAACTTCACAAAAAAATCATCCGTCGCATAACTGCCGATATCATCAAGCGACTGCAGGCTCTCCCAGGTCGGGACATAATTTGAGCGGCTTCCGAGAATCCCCTTGTAGTCAAACGATGCCCCGCCGAACATGAGAACGAACCTCGGCCTTAACGTCCAGTTGTCATACGCATACTTCAGGAAATCCCGAATGGCGGAGACATCCGGCACACCGCCGGAAAACTCATTGTAGATGGAATCTACCTCAACAACAATTGTGCGGAGATTGCCGTAGGCCGGCTGTTCACGATGCGCCGCAAGCCTGTCAGCAGCACCACGAAATTCTCTTGAAGCAATAATGATAAAGTCTGCACCGGCGGAAAGTCCGCGCAGGTTCTGGTTCGGCATACGCTGCACACCGGCAGGCAGTTTGAACGAACCCGATGCCGCGGCACAATATTCAGAGTACTGACCTGCCGTCTCCGTTGTGCGAATCGTGTACGAACCAACGGTGCCGGTAATGAGCCGGACATCTTCGGGAACAGTAACATTCAATATGAGAGGGAGGGAAGAAAATTGCGTAAGCCGGTATTCGACCACGCCGGAGGTATTGGGCGACCGGAAGCGCAGAAAATTTCCGACTGCATCAAAACGTCGCGAGTAATGGATTTCCGCCCAATCAATCCAACCGATGGCGGAACTGCTGGAACTCTGAAAAAGAAAATTCAACTGACCCTGTCCGCCCGGTATTGAAGGGACTACACGCACATCAAACGATGCCTCCCGCGCATAGAGATATCCGTTCAGGTCTATTTGTCCCACACCGACCGACGCAACTGTTTCGCCGTTATCTCGAACAACAAAATTTGAAACACTGCTTGAACGTGCCGCAAAAGATCCGCGATACCGTATCGTATCACCGCCAACCAATCCCGGCAGGCCAAGAACGTGCGTAAACGAACTGCCGGCATTAATGGATTGGCCATACCAGGCTTTACCGGAACTTAAAAAATTAATCTTCTCTTCTTCAATGAAGGCGAAATCCGTAAACCGGTCGGGAACAGCAACGGGACTATCTGTGAGCGATGGTTGTGCCTGCATCCTCTTGCCGGGAACGCCGCCAAATGTAAGCCAGTAATAATTCACATCGGAATAATAATGAGCATAGTGTTTGAAGGTTCGCGCAACAGCATCGTACGTCCAGCCCCGAGTCTGTTTTGCGTAAAACACTATTGCATCGCTCGCATTGAACTGGCCATCTTCCTCACCTTGCACCAGAATTGCATTTTCCACGAGGTCCACAGGCCTCACGGCTGCAGGATCTTCCGGCACAAGCCTCCCACCGTTTCCGTAAATTTTAATTGTACGAGGGTCAAGAGCCGCCACATTGATACCAATTGCGGCAAGGTACTGAGCATCCAGCCTGTACACACCTTCGTCAGAAATGCTTATCCGGTACCAATCACCGGAGGCAAGTACGCTGGGGACAGGGATCTGCCCGGTACGGCGCGATGTTCCAAATTTCCAATTGCGCGCGACATTACTATTCAGCACAACATCCTTCAACAGCAGATCATCATTGTTTGCGACTTGCACGCCTGACGACTCACCAAATATTACTTCCACCACGATACGCGAATACTTCCGTAATACTTTCGTTGCAGGATTGTACTGTACCGGATATACATTCACACTTCCCACCATCATGCTCCGTACTTGACGCACGTGAGTCAAAACTGCAATCTCACCGGGAAGAAACCGATTCTGCGAGAACGATTCCTTTTCCTGTGTGTAAGAATCAATAACTACCTGATCCTCTTTGATTGCATAAGCAGGTACTGGCGCAAGGTTCACATTCGGGATTTCTTCATATTCAGATGCTATCACCTGAACAGCATTTCCGGACAAAGAAGGAAACCCTAAAGGGAGAGCTTTGTAACGAAGGTCAGGAGTCCCCGAATGTTCAGGATTTTGATCTATCACTGCTCCGGCAAAATCAATGACTGTAAGCCGCTGCTGCGCATCAACAGCCGGAACACCCATAAACACCGGCCTGAATTCAATAATTGCCGAGCGTTCATCTGAACGCAGAACGGTAATATCGCTCTGCTGGATACCGCACACAGCCGCATCCCGGAATACACCGGCGACGAGCAGAAGACACATCATGTTAAGAAAAAGGCGCATGTACGATAGTGAAGGCGGGTAAAAACTCCGGAGGCTGCAAAAAAGAAAAACCGAACGTCACTGAGGCAACATTCGGCGGCAAGGATCTGGAGCCACCGCCCGGTTGTTTATTGTTCTTAAAGGATCCCGTTCATTCCCCAACACGAACCATTGGCAAGAGACAGGTACTCTGTAATGTCTTCCTGCCAGAACCTTTAAACAAACAACTCTATAGGCCGAACTCCATGAGTTACTAATTGAACTTGACAAAATATAGAGAATGACGCCAACAATGTCAAGAATATTTTCATCGTGAGTACCGTAGAATGTTAGGAACGTGACGCGGCTCATCAATACAAGTGTATTGCTTCTCTATGAAGAAAGTGGTAAATTTTGAGTGATTTTCTACCAATTCCTTCCTCCGTTATCTAGGTATGCATGTCGAGACCGTTGAATGTCTTGTTTGTTTCCAGTGAAGTTGAACCGTTTGCCAAGACAGGCGGCCTCGCGGATGTTTCCGGCGCTCTCCCATTAGCAATCAAAAGTCTTGACCACGACATCCGCGTGGCAATGCCGAGGTATGGTAGTATAAACGGGCAGAAGGCCAAGCTTACCGAGGATGGCAATCCGGGTGATATACTCGTCCCTTCCGGGGACAAGGTATTCATCGCCAACCTTCTCTCCTCTTCGCTTTCCAACGGCAAAACGAGTGTACTCGCGTACTTTCTTGATAACCAGATGCTGTTTGGCAGAGCCGGATTATATGTTAATCCAGATACCAAAAGCGACTATCCGGACAATGACGAGAGGTTTATTTTCTTTTCACGCGGAATACTGGAAACATTAAAACGCATCGGCTGGAAGCCCGACATTATTCATTGCAATGACTGGCAAACGGGGCTTATTCCCGCGTATCTGAAAACCATGTACAGGAGCGATCCTTTTTTTCGAGGATGTAAAACGGTCTTCACGATCCACAACATGGCGTATCAAGGAATGTTTCCGCAGAGTTCGTTTTTCAAGACCCAGCTTCCTGCAGAACTTATGCACACTGAAAGTGTTACATCATCAGGAAATCTCAATTGCCTGAAAGCCGGACTGGTATTCAGTGATGCTATCACCACCGTGAGCAGAAAATATGCGGAAGAAATTCAATCGGATGAACTCGGCTGCGGACTGCAGTACATTACAAGAATGCGGTCATCGAGCCTGCACGGCATTTTGAACGGAGTGGATTATTCGGTGTGGGATCCGTCGGTGGATGAATATATTCCCCAACGATACACTGCGGACCGCGTTGTAAACAAACTTGAGAATAAGAAGGCGTTGCTGGGGAAATTCGGCATGCCATTCAAGGAATCCGTGCCACTGATTGGCGTCATCTCGCGCCTCGCAGATCAAAAAGGATTCGACCTGCTCGCCCCGATCTTTGATACGCTTATGAAGATGCATGTGCAGATGATTTTTCTCGGAACGGGAGAAAAGAAGTATCATGATTTGCTGGAGCGCGCCCAGAGTGTTTATCCGCAGCAGATCGGTATCCGGCTGGGGTTTGATACTCCTCTCTCCCATCTG
>CAZWIN010000213.1:0-5317 GCA_964633855.1 uncultured Chitinophagales bacterium | reverse complement strand
GGTAATTTCATACCGCACAAGATCCACTCTGCGCGTACTGCCATCCTTTCTCTTCAGAACAATTGCCCGGTTCGACGCAGTCTGGGTTGTTGCCTGCAAATCTTCCTCAAATTTCTTCGATGTGGCCTGTCCCGTTTTCGGAAGGTTTGCCTGCGCAATCAACTGGCTTACCCGTTGCACAGAGTACATTTCGTAAGCGCCTTCATTGACAACGTTACCGGTAACCTGAACGACAACTTTTCTCGGCGTAAGCAGGGTGGTTGAAATCTCGGCGTTGGAATAAAACCGACGCATTTTCCCAGCTACATTTTCTTTAACACCTGACAGTGTCATTCCCCTCACATCCACCAAACCAACATTCGGGATAAGCAGCGTAGCTTCAGGAGTAACGGTGAGGACGTGTTCCTTCGGGGAACTCGACCAGACATTGATTGAAAGAACATCTCCCGGCCCGACAAGATATTCCTCGGCGTTTACAGGAGAGTCCATAGGGACAGGGCTTTTGCCCAACTGCTGCGCGCCGCTTTCAGCTTTCAGGTCCGGGCGAAACATGTTCAGGTCGGGGATCTGAATTCCGGGTTTAGACTGTCCGAAGCAGATCTGTGCAGCAAACGCAAAAACGAGTAATCGTCTGTTCAAATGCTTACCGCGCATCATATTGCTCCCGGTAATACTCCTGATATTCACCAGTCATCACCCGCTGCCACCATTGCTTGTTTTTCAAATACCACTCCACTGTCTCCGCAATGCCCGACTCAAAAGTATAAGAAGGCTGCCATCCGAGTTCATTCGCAATCTTCGCCGCATCTATTGCATACCTGCGATCATGACCGGGACGATCCTTCACAAAGGTAATAAGACTTTCCGGTTTGCCGAGCCGCGCAAGGATAAGCCTGACAATATCAATATTCTTCCACTCGTTATTGCCGCCGATGTTATACACATCACCAACCGTTCCCCTTTGTAATACAGCATCGATAGCCCGACAATGATCTTCGACGTGCAACCAGTCCCGCACATTCAAACCATCACCATACACCGGCAGCTGTTTCCCGTTCAGGGCGTTAATGATCATAAGAGGAATGAGTTTTTCGGGAAATTGATACGGGCCGTAGTTGTTCGAGCATCGTGTCACCACCACCGGAAGGCCGAACGTATGATGATATGCTAGTGCGAGCATATCTGAAGACGCTTTGCTGGCTGCATACGGGCTGTTGGGATGCAAGGGTGTCGCTTCGGTGAACTTACCGGATGCGCCAAGAGAGCCATATACTTCATCAGTGGAAACATGAATAAACCGGTCGGCCTTTTCTTCCTTTGCCACGTCAAGAAGAACCTGGGTTCCGATCACATTCGTTTGGACAAAAACACCGGAGCCCAGGATGCTCCTATCAACATGTGATTCGGCTGCAAAATGGACAACAGTATCAATATCATGTTTCTGAAAGACGGCCTGCACGTCTTCCCTGTTGCACACATCACCCCTGACAAAAGAGTAGTTCGGGTTTGCAGACACATCCTCAAGGTTCTCAAGATTGCCTGCATATGTCAGCTTGTCAAAGTTGACCACCCGGACGTTGTTGTGAGCGGCAAGGAAATATCGGACAAAATTACTGCCGATAAAACCCGCACCGCCTGTTACAAGAATATTCTTCATCGTCAATCCAGCACGAAAATTGTATCCGGATCTGATTCATGACGGATCTCATCAACCGGCTCTTTCTTTCCCTTGCCTGCAAACAATCTGTTCGGACAGTTGACCACCATACCCGACTTTCCGCCAACGTTCTTATATGCATGGACAACGCCGGGAGGAATGATGATCGAGCATGCAGAGTCCTCTCCTGCAAAGAGAATCTGCTTCACCATATGCGTTGGTGAATTTTTCCTGTTGTCCCAGAGATAAATTTTGAAATTCGACGGCCCGATAAAACAGAAGTTATCAGCCTGGTCAACGTGCTCATGAGGTCCACGGGCAACGTCCGGCTGAGTCATTGAAATGTAGCCCATGACAGGAAAATAACGTTCCTCCACCTCATCAGAACGGAATATCTCCGTCAGCCAGCCGCGATCATCCACATATTTCGCCAGCGGTTTTACAGTTACTCCATCAATTTTGCCTTTTTTGAACATTGCATTCCGAGTTAATGTATACAAATAGCCTAGATCCGGCAAAGGCCGAACATCAGATTCTTTTTGTAGTGCTGAAGACTCAAGCAGGGGAAGGTAAAAACTATACAGTTCTTAAATCACTTGTAGCGAAGGGGTAAGTTGAATTGTCCTTTCGGAAGAATACCCGATGATACTGCCTAAAACTCTATAAAAATGTACGAATTCCACTCTGAAAAGTCAATAAAAACGCTACATCCTATCCGGCGCAGTAATGCCCAAAATGGCGAATCCGTTACGTAGAACGGTACGTGTAGCACGACAGAGCGACATCCTGGCATTGGTCAAAGCGGCGTCATCCGTGACGACGCGGTGTTCATGGTAGAACCTGTGGAATGTTCCTGCAACGGTCAGCAAATACTCTGCAATGTGGTGCGGCTCAAGGGTTGACGCACAGGATTCAACAATTTCCGGGAACTGCAAAAGCGTTTTGATCAACTCCAGTTCTGCAACTTCAGAGAGGAGACCGTACTCTACTTCAGAGGACGCCGAAGAACCCTGTTCTTCTGAGAATCGTATGATACTTGCAATCCGCGCGTGCGCGTATTGAAGGTAATACACAGGGTTTTCATCGGACTGCTGCTTTGCCAAACCGAGATCGAAATTCAGATGGCTGCTCATGCTTCTCATTACAAAGAAGTAACGGACAACATCGGCACCAACTTCTTCAATCAGTTCTTCAAGCGTGACGAAGTTTGCCTTGCGTGTGGACATCTTCACAGCTTCGCCGTTCTGTACAATCGTCACAAACTGGTGAATCAGCACTCTGACTTTTTCCGTTTCATAGCCGAGTGCTTTCAGCGCGGCAAGAACATCCGGATAGGTGGCAATATGATCGGAACCAAAAATATCCACCATCAGATCATAGCCACGACGGAACTTTTCCCGATGATAGGCTATATCAGGAAGCCTGTACGTGGGCTCTCCGGAACTTTTGATAATAACCTTGTCCTTCTCTCCTCCCAATTCTGTTGCCTTCAGCCAGAGCGCCCCCTCTTTTTCATAGACGAGCCCGCGAGACCGGAACTCGGCAACGACTTCATTGATTTTTCCGTCTTCGTATAAGGAATTCTCATTGAAGAAGGATTGAAATTCGATCCCCAGAAGCTTCAGCGTATTCTTGATGTCCGCGAAAATCTCCTGCTCCGCCTGCTCTTTAAACTTGCCTTCGGGCGACTCACCTTTGAGTGAGTCACCATGCATTTCTTTCAAATGCAGAGCGATATCGCGAATGTATTCACCCTGATAGTAATCATCAGGAAAAGGAACCGTATCTCCGGCCAATTCCAGATAACGCATCCGCACGGAATCTCCCAGGATTCTCATCTGACGCCCGGCATTATTGTAATAATACTCCCGGGTGACATCATGGCCTGTCCATTCGAGAAGATTTGCAACCGTATCTCCAAACACCGCGCCGCGACCATGCCCGACCGTAAGCGGGCCTGTGGGGTTTGCACTGACAAATTCAACCTGCGTTTTCTTGCCTGCGCCGTGATCCGACCTGCCATACGCCACATCCCTTTCCAAAAGCGCCCTGAGTTGCTCATGGTAGAATTTATTGCTCAATGTGAAGTTCAGAAATCCGGGACCGGCGACTTCGGTTTTCGTTACGAGTGAAGGATCAACATCGAGTTGGTTCACAATATCAGAGGCAAGCTGCCGGGGGTTCTTCTTGAGGCTCTTGGCAAGCATCATGGCAATATTCGTCGTAAGATCTCCATGATCTGGATTGCGGGGTTTTTCAAACGTGATGACAACATCTGCCGTCAACCCGAGGCGCTGCAAAGCCGACAGGATTCTTTCCTGAAGATAACGCTTCATGAAGCAGCCCGTTTTTTCCGGACAACCCGGCGTGTGGGCGTCATCTTTGTTCCCTTCTTCACTGTTTTTTGCTTTTCCTCGTGTACGCGTGTAAACTTCGCATCACCCCAGAGCTTTTCGAGGTTATAGAATGAACGGGTGTTTTTGTGAAATACATGGAGCACAACATCCACATAATCCAGCAACACCCAATTGGGACTGCTTGCTTCACGATGCCACGGCGCATCTTCCTGCAATCCGTCTTCTACAGCATCGGCAATTGCCTTGACCTGGATATCCGAATCGGCGGAACATACAACAAAGAAATCCGCCATCGAGGTTAACTTCCGGAGGTCCATGACAATAACATCGCTCGCCTTCTTGGTCAACGCCAGGGAAGCGATTTTTTTTGCAAGCAATGATGAGCGCAAATTGTTTCCCTTTACTGTGGTACTTTCAGTGAACCATAATCCTTACCGACGACAACGGAAACATCAACATAGTAGTCGTGGTTTATCTGCTGGACGATATTCTTTTCTTTCACGCCGAGCGCATACGCGACCTTGCGGGCAGTTTCCAGATTGCCAGAGCGATCAATCACAAGAGATTGGGAGACATCAAAACTTTTATAGTTTCTCATTTCGACAACATCATAGCCCCTCTCGCGCAGATAGCTGGTGACCTTTGATGCTGCACGTGAGATGCCGCATCCGTTTAAGACATCAATCTGGATGATTTCACCGGCAGCGCTTCCCGGGCGCGTCGCTTCGACCGGCGGTTCCACCACCTGCCGTTGCAGGAGCGAGTACGCCAGAAACCCGACAACAATGACGAGCGCAACAATGGCAGAATTCAGAATGAAGTTGCGACGGTCAGGCTTGGAAATTCTTGGTGCAGTTTTTTGCGAGGGGTCTTTTGCTGCCATCGGTCAACAAAAGATACATCTGGTTGCAAAACATACGAGCGATGCTGCAGTCATCAGGGTGTATTTGTTCAGAAGCCGTCCTCCATGTACCAGGGACTGCGGAACGGAGAGTAATATCTGTATGGAGAGTTTCGGTACTGAAACTGTACAGTGACATTCTCCCACGGCTTGTAATCCAGTTGAGCGCGGCTGAGATACACGGAACTGAAATCGTTCTTGCCAAACTTGCTGAATGAATTGTACGGAGAATAGCTCAAGCTGATATCAGCACGGGCGCGGAGATTATCGGCAACATCATACAACATACTGTTGGTATATGTCCCGAGCGAAAGCCCGTGGCCATCAAACGTCTGATATGAAAGGCTCAAAGAATGATGCATCTGAAACTTCTCAGGATTGAACCATCCGAGGAAGAACGAA
>CAZWIN010000212.1:0-5326 GCA_964633855.1 uncultured Chitinophagales bacterium | reverse complement strand
GACCTTGGCATCGGACTTCTGACCGAGGACCGGAACCGGCTCGGGCTGATAATGGATATGAATATCCGCGAGAACATTTCTCTTTCATTTCTTCAATCAATGATGAAAGGGATATTTATTGATGAGAAAAACGAGCGCTCCAGGACCGGAACCGCCTCAGAACAACTTCGCATTAAAACACCATCTCTTGAACAGAAGGTAAGCGCCCTGAGCGGCGGCAACCGCCAGAAAACGGTACTGGCGCGATGGCTGCTCGGAAATATGAAGGTGTTGATTTTTGATGAACCAACAAACGGCATTGATGTCGGCGTGCGATATGAAATCTACGAGATCATCAACCGGCTCTCTCGCGATGGGATCGCTATTATTGTTATCTCTTCCGACCTGCAGGAACTGTTGGGGATTTGCGACCGCATTGTTGTCATGAGTGAAGGATGTATCACCGGCGAACTCACACGCGGGGAAGCAACACAGGAAAAGATCATGCATCTCGCAATGCCGGTTTCAAAGGAACGAAACGATGCAGCCTGAGGAAAGAATCCGGCAATCACTCTTCTCCAACCCTCAGTTCGGCGTTGGGGCTGCATTGCTTGGCGAGATTATCATTTTCTCTGCTCTCTCTCCGTATTTTCTAACTGCCAACAATCTTCTGAATGTCTCCCTTCAGGTTTCTATTACATCAATTATTGCCATCGGCATGACGCTGGTAATTCTCACGGGCGGCATTGATCTTTCCGTCGGCTCGCTTGTTGCATTCGTCGGCGTTATCAGCACAAGCCTGCTGAAGCTCGATACAATGTTCTCCCTACCGATTGCAATCTTTGCAGGGTTGGCGCTCGGCACACTCTCAGGCTGGATTGCCGGCATCTGTGTTACACGTTTTCGTATTACGCCGTTTATTGTCACGCTTGCATTAATGACAATCCTGCGCGGTGCGGCGTTCATCTATACCGATGCTCGGCCGATCTGGGATTTGCCGGAGTCGTTCTCTTTTCTTGGTGGAGGAAGATTGCTTGGCATTCCCTTCCCCACTATTATGATGGTCGCGTTGTTTATCATTGCACATGTCATGCTCACACGTACTCCTTTTGGAAGGCACATCTATGCCGTTGGAGGGAATGCGGAAGCGGCGCGCCTTGCCGGAATACGGACCGAACGCGTGCTCGCGCGCGTCTATCTTTTGTGCGGCATACTGACCGCAATCAGCGGCATACTGCTTTCCTCGCGCCTGAACTCCGGCCAGCCGAACGCGGGCCTGATGTATGAACTGGATGTTATTGCTGCGGTTGTTGTCGGAGGGACGAGCTTACAAGGGGGACGTGGGACAATTATCGGGACGTTCATTGGCTCATTGCTCATTGGTGTTCTCCGCAACGGATTAAATCTCCTCGATGTAGGCTCATACGTCCAGCAAGTGATCGTCGGGGTGGTGATATTGCTGGCGGTGATGGCGGATCAAATAAGAAAAGGATAATTCTCAAGAGGCTTCTTATGAAAATGATTATCGCTTTGTTGATTGTCGTTGCGACCGCAACAGCCCAAACCCCGGTTGACAAACTTGTGGAACAACTCGAGTTCCTCAGCAAAGGATCGTTGAACAACTGGAAATACAGCACCAACTTTGCAGGCAACCCTGAAAAACCCGGCTTTGAAGATTCAGGCTGGCAACCTCTCCAGCTCAATCAATCCATTTATCCGGATTCGTGCTGGATACGAAAAGAAGTTGTGCTCCCTGAAAGAATGCTGGGAGAACCGCTCAGGGGTACGGTGAAGTTTCTTGTCTCTGTGGATGACTACGGGTTTCTCTGGGTGAACGGGGAAAGCAAAGGACATTTTCCGTGGGATGGAGAGTTCGTACTGACGAACGACGGAAAACCCGGACAGAAATTCCTGATTGCCATAAAAGCGATAAACACCGGCGGGCCGTTACGGCTTATTCGCGCGCAAATCCAGACAGAAGCATCAGGCGAACTACGAAACTCTATCGAGGATTTCTCGCTCAGCCTCCGTATCGGCCAGAAGCTTCTCGGCTTTGACACCTATCAATCCAACGCAAGGAAGAAGGAAGACCCGGGAACTGACAAATCACGAATGAATCGCCCCGAGAAACAACGCCTCTATCAACTGTTGCAATCCGTTGCCGGAACGGTTGATGTTGACGCGCTCAAGAACGGCAACGTTCCGGCATTCACAGCATCATTGGAGGAGGCCCGCAAGCAACTTATGCCTGTTTCCGCCTTTGCGAAAATGTTCACATTGTATTTCAACTCGAATGCCCACATTGACGCCGCCTGGCTCTGGCGTGAGAAGGAAACCATCGAAGTCTGTAAAAACACATTCGCCTCCGTCATCAATATGATGAACGCCCGCCCTGACTTCACCTACACACAAAGTGCCGCAGCATATTACGATTGGATGGAGCGGTACTATCCATCGCTTTTTGAGCAGATAAAATCCCGCGTCAAGGATGGACGATGGGAAGTTACCGGAGGAATGTGGGTTGAACCAGACTGCAACCTCCCGAGCGGCGAATCTTGGGCACGGCATCTCCTCTATTCAAAACGATATTTCAAACAGAAGCTGGGTGTTGATGTGAAGATCGGATGGAACCCGGACTCGTTCGGATATAACCTGAACATGCCGGAGATGTATCAACAGGCCGGCATTGATGCGTTTGTCACACAAAAAATCGGATGGAACGATACGAATGTTTTCCCCCACCGTGTCTTCTGGTGGGAATCGCCTGACGGCTCACGCGTGCTCAGTTACTTCCCTTTTGATTACGTCAACACCGTTGAAGACGGCTACCAGTTGATTGACTGGCTCAGGCAGTTCGAGGCGAACACCGGTTTCACAAAAATGCTGATACTCTTCGGCGTCGGCGACCATGGCGGCGGGCCATCACTGGAAATGCTGGCACGCATTGACCGCCTCAAAAGACTCGACATTTTCCCGAACATTGAATACGGAACGACAACAACATTTCTTGACTGGCTCAAAAGCCAGGATCTTTCTCAAGTTCCCGTCTGGAAGGACGAGCTTTATCTCGAATATCATCAGGGGACATACACAACGCAGGCAGCCATCAAGGAGCGGAACCGCAGAAACGAAGTGTTGTTGACGAACGCCGAGAAGTTCGGCGCTCTCGCCATGTTGTCAGGAAGGCAGTACAACATTGCGGATATGGAATCCGCATGGCGGCTCGTCCTCTTCAATCAATTTCATGATATCCTCCCCGGCTCGGGCATACGGGAGATTTACATTGACGCAAAAGAGCATTATGACCATGCACAAATAATCGGGATGTTTGAACTCAACGGATCGCTGCACTATCTTGCCGGACAAGTAAATACGTCCGCCGTCAGAAAAGGCAAGCCGATTATTGTTTTCAATCCGCTCGGCTGGGAGCGCAACGATATTGTTTCTCTCATGCTGCCGTATGGCGACGCATCAGAGTATTCGGTATTCGACCTCAAAGGAAACGAGATTGTTTCTCAAACAGTAACCCATTCACGTTATGAATCCGAAATCATATTCAACGCTGAGCGCATCCCCTCGTACGGATACAAGACATATGAACTCCGGAAAGCGAAACCCTCAATACAACAAACTTCCGTGCGTGTCGAAGGTGTAACGCTCTCCAACCGGTTCTTTACGGTACAGATTGACCCTGATTCGGGATGGATCAGCAGCATCAGGGATGAACGTCAGCACAAAGAGCTGATTGCAGGATATGGCAATGAGCTCCAACTGTTGGAAGACCGTCCGAATGCATGGGATGCATGGAACATTGGTTTGACCGGCACGAAGTACCCATCCACATTCCGCGGCATGGATATTATCGAGCAAGGGCCCGTCAGGACGACCATTCGCCTGCACCGTGATTATCTCAAACCCGGAACGAAGAAGGACTTCCCCACGGAGGACTTTCCTTCCAGCTTCTTTACACAGGATATTATTCTCTACGACGGGCTTGACCGGATTGATTTCAAAACGAATGTTGACTGGTGGGAAGAAAAGACGATGCTGAAGGTGGCGTTCCCGCTCTCATTCACAGATACAGTCGCAACATACGACATTCCTTTTGGAACAATCCAACGGTCAACACAGATGCGCACAAGCTGGGAAAAGGCAAAAGTTGAAGTCCCGGCTCAGCGTTGGGCAGATATTTCGGTTTCGGATTATGGCGTCAGCTTGATGACGAAATCAAAATACGGGTACGATATCAAAGGCAACACGATGCGGTTGTCATTGCTTCGTTCACCCAAGTGGCCCGATGCAACGGCCGACCGCGGCAAGCACAGCATCGAATATGCGCTGTACCCTCACGACAAGACCTGGAAGGAAGCATCAACCGTACAACGCGCAATGGAGTACAACAATCCGCTTATTGCCGTACTCGGAGAACCGCACAAAGGCGCGCTACCGGCAGAGAAATCCTTCATTTCTCTCTCTCCCTCAAACCTCGTGCTGTCCAGCATAAAGAAGGCTGAAGACTCCGATGCGTGGATTGTGCAGTGGTATGATGTGAGCGGAGAAAATTCCGAAGCACAACTCCGGTTGCCGCGGAAACCAAAGAGAGCGCTGAAGACGAACTTTTTGGAGGAAGATGGTGACCCACTCGTGATCAATGGCGATACAATCAATGTATCCACAAAAAAGAACTCCGTTGCAACTGTAAAAATCTATTTTCGATAGAGATTGAAAACGACGACCTGTTGTGTACGTTGGAGACGGTGTGATTTCCGAAAACATGGCAATGCTTGACCAAGACACACTCATCAAGGCACGTTCTCTTTTCCCCCATACTTCCCAGGGCAAGATTTACCTGAACCACGCAGGCACAAGCCCCCTTTCCACGCGCGTTGTGCAGGCGATGGCCGGCTATCTTCACGAGCGAAGCGAGGGCAGGCTCGAAACATACCAGACCGATATGGTGATGGTTGACGGGCTGAAGTCCGTGATTCAGGAACTCATCAATGCGGAGTCGCCGGAACGGATTGCCCTCACCGCCAACACTTC
Organism: uncultured Chitinophagales bacterium; assembly: GCA_964633855.1. Taxonomy (GTDB): domain Bacteria; phylum Bacteroidota; class Ignavibacteria; order UBA10030; family UBA6906; genus CAZWIN01. The sequence goes on along the minus strand of CAZWIN010000212.1, from coordinate 304 downwards.
GGATGCAATCAATATTATTGCCTCCGGCATTCCTTGGAAGCCGGGGGACAGGATTCTCCTGAACACCGCCGAATTCCCGGCGAATGTCTGGCCATTTCTCAATTTGCAGCGGCATGGCGTCAGGCTGGATTTCATCAAAAGTGATGACGGCAAAATCAACACGGGGATCATTGCAGAGTCCATAAAACCCGGAACCCGTTTGCTTGCCCTTAGCGCTGTACAGTTTCTCTCCGGGTATCGTGCGGACCTTGCTGCAATCGGTGAACTCTGCCACAGCAAGGGAATCATCTTTGCAGTGGATGCT
>CAZWIN010000211.1:0-5376 GCA_964633855.1 uncultured Chitinophagales bacterium | reverse complement strand
CACGAAAACTTCGTTCGGATAAACAAACTAATGAAGTCATAGTTTTTTTTCTCAAGCTGGGAAATCGCGTCGTCGCCATCAAATGCGGTCGCAACCTCATAGCCTTCCTGCATAAGCAATGGGGTCAATAGGCCCCGCATTTCCTCTTCATCATCAACAATAAGAACGCTGTATGTTTTTTCCATGCCGCATCCCGATATGCTGTATTGTCCTTCGTTTGCAACTGACAACCAAAGGATAGCAAACGAATTGCAGAATTTCAACGTCTGGAACGAAATAGTTGAACCGGGACGTCAGGCTGGATCAGTCACCGAGAATTGGTTTCCCTGTTCTTCACTTTGCAACTCTGTTGAAAATCAGGTATCATTTCGTCACATCTTTCACCATCTCAAGCGGCATTTCATGAACATTCTCGTCATTGAGGACGAAAAGAAAGTCGCCCAATTCATCCGGCTGGCTCTCGAGGAGGAAGGCCACTCAATAGAAGTGGCTCACGACGGAACACAGGGGCTTGATAAGGCTCTGTCGGGACAATACGACTTGATTATTCTTGATGTCATGCTACCAAAAATAAACGGGCTGGAGCTGATACGGACATTTCGTGAGCGCAATGGCTCAACGCCGACACTCATGCTGACGGCAAAAACATCCACCGACGACAAAGTGGCGGGCCTCGATAGCGGAGCCGATGATTATCTGACCAAACCGTTTGCAGTTGCCGAGCTCTTAGCGCGTGTCCGCTCTCTCCGCCGACGCGGTGGAATGGAGAAGCCGACGCTCCTTGCCATTGCAGACCTTGAGCTGGATACTGTAACGCACAAAGCGAGACGAGGCGGCAAGAATATTGACCTGACGGTAAAAGAATATGCGCTGCTCGAATACCTGCTCAGAAATAAAGACCGCGTGCTGAGCCGAACGTCCATATCCGAGCATATCTGGAATTACAACTTTGACACGGGTACGAACATTATAGACGTGTATGTGAACCATCTTCGCACAAAAATTGACGGGGGGTTCGAGACGAAACTGATACATACCGTCCGCGGCGTGGGATATGTGATGAAGGAGGAATAATATCATGGCAATGTTCAGGCAGTCCATTCGTGCACGGCTGACGTTCTGGTACACTCTTCTGGTTGCCTCCACCCTTCTCGCGTTTGCACTCGTCTCCTATTATTATACCCGGGAGACACTCACCAACAACCTGGATATTTCCCTTGCCAATGAGGTCCGGTGGGTGCAGGATTTCATCCAGCCGCAGGCCAGCAAAATCAAACCGAGTAAGCGATCCATTGATGCGCTTCTGAGAAGGAAACCACGCATTCAACCCGCGCCGGCGGACAGCCTTGGGAGGGACTCAACCGCACAGGAGGCAGAAGCGGATGAAATCTGGAACCGCATTTTTGAGCACGCTCTTCTCAGCCCGAAGAAAACCTACATCCAGGTTGAAGATAAGAAGGGGGTGGTTATTTACCGGTCGTTCAGCCTTGGCGCGGATTCACTCGTAATCACCGATACTGTGGCAATGAACACCACCCACCTTACAACACTTTACCTGGAGGGGGACCCCATCAGGACGGCAATAACACGCGACAAGAATTTCACCATATTTGTCGGCTACCCTCTCGATGAGCTCCGCGAAGCGCTGGAAAACCTGTATTCCATCTTCCTCATTCTTATTCCTATCGCACTGGTGGTATCCGTGATCGGCGGCCTGTATCTCGCCAACAAATCATTGAAGCCTGTCAACGAGGTGACGAGGCGCGCACGGCGTATCACTGCGGAGAATCTTGACCAGACCATCCCCGTGAGTAACCCGAACGATGAAATTGGAAGGCTCACGACGACCATCAACAACATGATTCGGAGGCTGCATGATTCTTTTGCGCAGATCAAGCAATTCTCCGGCGATGCATCCCATGAGTTGCGCACACCCCTTACCATTATGCGCGGAGAAATGGAACTCGCACTCCGCACCAACAAAAGCCCGGAAGAATACCGTCAGGTGCTTGCAAGCGCTCTCGAGGAAATTCTCCGCCTCACATCAATTATTGACAACCTGCTGTTGCTTGCGAAATCCGATCAGGGATTATATGATGCAAACTTCAGTGAAGTGGATCTCTCCTCATTGGTCACGGAACTCTATGATGACAGCGAGGTTCTCGCCGAGCCGAAAAACATCCGCGTGGAATTGAAAAAACAGGGGTCAATTACAATTGTGGGTGATAACGTACGGCTCCGCCAGCTCTTCCTTAACCTGATTGACAACGCCATTAAATACACTCCAGAGGGTGGTTCGGTAACGTTATCGGTGGAGCAGAAGAACGGCATGGCGCTATTCTCGGTACAGGATACGGGGCTGGGAATTCCACAGGAAGATATTGAGCGCGTCTTCGATCGTTTCTACCGGGTGGATAAAGCCCGCTCCCGCGAACTTGGCGGCGCCGGGTTGGGGCTCTCCATTGCCAAATGGATCGCCGAACTGCACAGGGGATCCATTAAGGTTGAAAGCGCGGTCAACAAGGGTTCAACTTTTACGGTTGAGTTACCAACGCGATGACTGAATCATAAACACAAAGCCCCGCCAGGGCTTCCGGGCGGGGCTTTGAGAGATATTTATGATTGTCAGAAATCTGCTCCGAGCGAGAAATAGTATTTCGGCTCGGAGAAATGGTTCACGTTCCATGCCCAGGCAACGTCGAAGCGAACAAGGAACCAGAGAAAAAACACCCGCGCGCCGGTTCCCATGCCCATCAACAAATCTCTGCTGATGACATTGCCATTTGCGTTCCGTGTAAATGCGCGGAAATCCCGCTCCCTGTTCCATGCTGCACCCATATCAAAGAACATTGCCCCGGCTATGCTTTGCAGCCCAATCGGCAGCGGGCCGGCTTGGAGAAACGCAAAGAGCGGGTAGCGGAATTCAAAATTGAACAGCCCGTATCTCGAACCGATGGCCGCGCTGTAGTTGTATCCGCGCAACGGGAGGCCGGTCTGCAGGAAAAGATAATCCTCGGCATTTTCCAGCGGTACATATCCGGTCTCGAACGTCCTGTTGATCCAGCCTTCAACGCCGCCGATGACAAATTTTTGCGGGTTTCGACCGAAGCTTCCTCCGCCTGCGAGACGGAGTGCGAGTGTATAGTTGCGCCCGAGCCGCAGATACGTACGATAATCCCCTGTGACGTTGATGAAGCTTAATCCGTTTGCCCCCAGCTTCGGGGTGCCAAAGAGGTTGAACGAATACCGGGAACCGTTCACCGGCGCGGTATATCCCCAGATGACCGTATCATGCGTGTAACCCAATGAAGGAACAAGCGTGGTTCGCTTTTGAACGGGCTCGCTGACTTCATCGAGGTTTTCCTTGTTGACATTGAACCAGTTCAAGCCGAAATCCACACGGTTGAAACGGTCTATCGGATAGGATGCGGAAAGACTGAAGCCAAATGTGCGGAACCTGTACAGGCTGCCTCCATAAATATCATCAAGCAGCACAAACCGTGCGCTATGAAAACCTGCAAAGCCGTAATCAATCCGCTCAGGCAGATAGAGATACTGCAGGCCATAATCGCTGTTCTTCAGGTCGAGTTGAAGGTTAGTGACAAAAACAATCTGGTGATCACCCAGTAAGTCACTGAATGCCATTACGGTGGATCCGCTTACGCCGTAAAAAGTGTCATAACCGGCATTGCCGTACACGATGTCCGGGGAGAAATTCAGTTTGTACCTGTTGACCTTGAACTTCCCTTCTTCATCAATATTGCCTGCAATCTTCGGAAGTTGCGCAATGGAGGAATCCCCCGGCACGTTATCGCCCGAGCCCTCACCGGGCGCATACGCGCTAAAATCAATCTGCACATCACCGCCGTATAAACCGGTTGAATCCTGTGCAGTGGTATCAAGAGCTTGAGGCACAGCACTATCCTGAACGCCTTGAGCAAGAAGGCGCTCCTTTTCCCGCCGTTTGAAAAATTCCGTGGGCTCGAGTTCCGTCATCTTTACGTCACGGTCAAAGGGATTGCGCATGAGAAATAAATCAAACCCCGAATTGTTCAGCGATGAGAACGCGAGCTTGTTGCCATCTTTTGAGAGCGAGAGCTGATACACGCCGCTCAGCGAATTTGTTACAGGCCTGAACGCACCCGTTTCGAGGGTGAATTCATATATGTTGTTGATGCCGTTTCTATCAGAAACGAAAAGCAATTTCCTGCCATCCGCGGAAACAACAGGAGATGTTTCATCACTCTCCGGCCAGTTGGTTACCCGCCGGACAACTTTCGTTGCGCTGTCGATGGCGTACAGATCAAGCTGGTGGTAGTCAAACCGATGCATCTGTATTTCGCCGGCCGCCTGCAACGTGGAGTTCCTGTCTGATGCATAGTACACCGTGTTGCCATCAGGCGACCACGCGGGATCCGAATCGCTGAAAATATCATCCGTCATGTTCACAAGCTGACGGCTGTCCAGTGTGTAGACGTAAATATCCGATTGGTGGTTCCGGTTGCCGACAAAGGCAAGCTTGCTGCCATCTGGTGACCAGTCAACGGAAAAAATTCCGTCCAGCCCGAAGAGAAGTTTTTCCGGTTCACCGTCATCAACATCAAGAAGCAGGATGGCATCTTCTTCACCGGCTTTTGTTGCAAGGGCGATACGTTTGCCGTCGGGCGACCAGGTAATGCCCGGGGTAAGAAGGTGGAGTTCCTCAAAATCATTCGTCTGCTGCCCGTCCACAAGCTTTTCCAGAATTGTGCCGTCAGAAGCACTCATCAGGAACACGTCAAAGAAATCATTGCGGTTGGTGATGAACGCAACTTTATCTCCCTGCGGAGAAATGGCGGGGCTGGTATTGTAAAAGCCGCCGTCCTTCTTATGATCGGTCAAACGCCTTGCATACTCCGCCGGCTCTTCACGCTTTGCAATATCCGGCCAGTACAACACCTTCTGATCCTTCTGCCATCGTTCAGTCAGTTCTTCGAGGTTAATGCCGATGGCGCCGCGGAAACCCGCATCAACACTCCGCGTACTTTTGATACGGTTCAGGATGTCCCCGATCTTCTGTTCGCCGTACTTGCGGACGATGTACCACCAGATGGATTGTCCGCCGCGGTAAGCAAAGTAGCCGTTCAGGCGGTTGATAGGTGGAAGGTTCTCGTGAACTGTCGCGTCACGGAGAAACATGTCGGAGTTCGTGTCCCATTGCAATGCTTCATACTCGGCGAGGCCTTCATTGAACCAGAGCGGCAACTGCAGCGTGATGTTGTTGGCAATAACCGCCTGAATGGAGCCTCCATAGAACATATCATTGATAACCGCATGGACCAATTCATGGTGAATGACGTGGCGGACTTTTTTGTAATCGCCCTCAAATGGTATAAC
>CAZWIN010000210.1:0-5426 GCA_964633855.1 uncultured Chitinophagales bacterium | reverse complement strand
GCGGCAACTCTTTCAGCGCGATCAACATATAGACGCCATCCCCGACCTGACGGTCAACGGAAATCCGGACATCTTCAAAAATACCAAGGGACCAGAGCCTTCGAATGGCCTGCCCAACAGCATCGCCGGGCATGACAAACTCATCGCCGACCTTGAGGCCGGTATTGGCAATCACCGCCATTGGATCTGCAAGGGAATTGCCTTCTACCGAGATGCCGAGAATTTTGTACACCTGTTGGGGCTGTGTCCGCTGTGCGAACACAGGGAGGGAGCCGAGCAGGATTACCGCCCACATCACCTTCAACACCAATTTCCTCATTTCCTTTACGACCCCGTGAAAGACTTTACCACGCGTTTCCAATATCCATCTTCGCCGTTGCCCGACAACTGCTCGCTCACCATGCCGAAGCGGCGTTCACGCTGGTTGTAGTTACGGATTGCGTCGTAGAGATCGGCACGACGGAAGCCCGGCCAGTACTTGCTGCTGATGTATATCTCCGTATATGCAAGCTGCCAGAGAAGAAAATTGCTGATACGAAACTCTCCGCTTGTTCTCACGAGCAAATCCGGGTCAGGAATTCCAGAGGTAGAGAGATAACGGGCAATAAGTTCCTGATCAACATTTTCGTCCTTAATTTTCCCTTTCTGCACATCACGCATCATATTCCGGATGGCCTCTGTCAGATCCCAGCGCCCACTGTAACTAAGAGCAAGCGTCAATGTCAGACCAGTATTGTCTTTCGTCCGGTCAATATCATCGAGCAACTCGTCATAAACATCCTTGGGAAGACGGGTGATATCGCCAATAGCGCACAGTCGCACATTGTTCTGATGAAGCCTGTCTGTTTCGTTCTTGAGAGCCTTCAGAAGGAGGCGCATCAAAAGGGAAACTTCCTCTTGCGGACGCTTCCAGTTTTCCGTGGACCAGGCGTAGAGGGTTAAATATTGCACCCCGAGCTGACCACATACTTCAACAATATCACGGACGGATTCTACTCCCTCGCTATGGCCTGCAATACGGGGAAGCCCCCGTTCTTTCGCCCAGCGCCCGTTTCCATCCATTATTATAGCAATGTGTCGGGGAATTTCACCGGCACTCTGCAGCTTCTCCTGCTCTGTCTTATCTGCACCAGTAGCTAGCTGAGGACCCGATGGCAAAGGTTGGAATCTCCGTTGGTTGTTGCGATGGTGGTGATTCGCTGTTGAAGTGTGTAATGCAGTGGAAAATTTAACCTTAATTTGGAAGAAAGTCAAGAAAAACGCCTGTAACTGCTTTATGCAAATGCACTTCAGGCAAATTGACTTTCCCTGTGCTTTGAGATATATTGCCTTTGAATTCACCGATACGATGTTACATAAGACAACGTCTGAGGATTACCATGAAGGGCCTTCCCAATATGGCGGGGATGATGAAGCAGGTACAGAAGATGCAGGAGAAAATGGCACAGGTGCAGGAGGAATTGGAAACAAAGACCGCGATTGGCGAGGCAGGCGGGGGAATGGTAAAGGTTACTGCCAACGGCAAACAGCACATCGTAAAGATCCAGATTGATAAAGAAGTGGTTAATCCGGACGATATTGAGATGTTGGAAGATCTTGTGCTTGCTGCAACAAACAAAGCGCTTGATGATGCAGGAAAGATGGCGCAGGAAGAGATGGCAAAAGTCACCAACGGTATGCTCCCGAATATTCCGGGCCTGAATCTGCCCGGATTTTAGAAACCTTGCCGGAATCTTCGGCAATATCCCACCGGATGATACACAGACATGCTCCATACTTCAGAGGCACTCCAACAACTTATTGAAGAATTTGCGCAGCTCCCGGGCATCGGCAGAAAAACCGCGCAGCGCCTTGCGCTCTATATCCTGAAGCAGCCGCGAGAAGACGCCGTCAGAATGGCAAAAGCCCTTGTCGGAGTAAAGGACCGGATCAGATATTGCTCAAGCTGCTGGAACATCACCGAATCCGACCCGTGCGTTATTTGCTCAAGCGGAAAACGTGAACGCGCAACCATTTGCGTTGTCGAAGAACCCAACGATGTCATGGCCATAGAGAAAACAAATGACTTCAAGGGTTTGTACCACGTACTCGGCGGTTCACTTTCCCCTCTCGACGGAATCGGGCCGGAAGAATTGAAGGTGCGTGAACTCCTTTCACGGATCAACGGAGAAGTCCAGGAAGTAATTCTGGCGCTAAATCCAAATATCGAGGGCGAAGCAACAACCATCTACATGACGAAACTTCTTAAACCACTTGGTGTGCGGGTGACGAGGATTGCCCGCGGCCTTCCGGTGGGTTCGGATCTTGAGTTTGCGGATGAAGCAACGTTAAGTCGTGCACTGGAGGGGCGTGTGGCAGTATGAGTAAGCCAAACCGAAGCAATAGTTGAGCACTCCATCGCCAGTGACTTCACACCGAAAATGGACTGTACTTCTCCCGGCCTTGGCGTTGTTGTCTCTCTCGTGCGGGCTGTTTGAAACACGGGAGCCGGAGCAACCCTCCCAATCCAACTGTTTTTCACAGCCACCGACACGGCCGTTGATAGTGATCACCAATCTCGAAAACGCCGTCATACAAAAGTGTGTTGATACGTATGCGGCGTGCTTCTCTCCAACAGGTAGCGCTCATCCGTATGTGTTTGTACCGTCTCCCGAAGGCCACGAACAATATGCGGCAGTCTTCAACGATTGGACGGCTGGAGATGAACAGGCATACTTCAGAAACCTGGTGGCGAGAAGCGTGACAAACGGATTTTCAAATCTTTTTCTGGTACCGCGGGACTCTGTGATTACTGCCGATTCCGTGGTATACAATTTTGACTATACCTTGACGTTCGAGCACACAGAACCGGGCTTTCCGTCGGCAGCACGAGGGAACCTTCAATTTACCCTTGTTCCTGATGCAAATAACTTTTGGGCAATCTCGCGATGGGCAGACTTCAAAACCACGACCGACATTACATGGAGCCTGTTCAAAGGGAAGTTTGGGAATTAACAGATGACAAGGCAGAACCATGTAACCATGATTATTGTTTTCATGGGATGCCTCTTCCTGTTCGGCAGTTGCCTGAATCCCTTCGCCCCGGGACGCGATGATTTACCTGCTGAATCGGCCTGCGACCCGATGTCCATCACGGGTATATTCCGGTGCTTCCAATCGGCATATACATTCAGGGATACTTCGGTGTACGGACAGCTTCTTGCTTCTGACTTTGTGTTTGTGTACAGAGATTATGAACTGGGAATTGATGTCACGTGGGGACGTGATGATGAAATGCGGACATCCTACGGTTTGTTCCGGAATGCACAGAAGCTGGATCTGATCTGGAACAATATTATCTCCAGCTCACAGGATTCCATACAGACAAACATTGTCCGCGGGTTCAACTTGACGATTACATTCAACCCCACAGATATCGAACGCATTGACGGTTACGCCAACCTCACGTTCTCTCGTTTGCGGCCGGATGAACCCTGGAAGATAGTCCGTTGGCGGGATGAATCAAATTTCTAAAACCTCATGAGCATCAGTTACGCGATACAGGAAAGCCTTTCCGGATTCACACGGGCAAAGCTCTCCACATTCATTTCCATTTTTACCATTGCAATCTCTCTTCTTCTTCTTGGCGTCTTTGCCATCATGACCATCAACGCGGCGAAGTTCATCGAGTTCATCAGAAACAAGGTTGAGATGGAGGCGTTCATTCAAGAGCCGGTGACCAGGCAGGATATTGCAACTCTTCAGCAAAGCCTCCTCGCCATTCAGGGGGTGGATCATGTGGTGCATGTTTCTAAAGAGGAGGCGGTCAGGATATTCAAACAGGAATTCGGCGAGGACATTCATTCCGTGCTGGATTTCAATCCCCTGCCTCCATCATTCAAAATTTATCTGAAAGATGGCTACAAAACTGCAGTGAAGGCCGGAGAAGTATATAGCGACCTTTCCAAACTCAAGGGGATTGACACTGTTGTGTACAAAAAGGCGCTGCTGAGCCTCATCGACGAACAAAAAACATCCGTCAATAACCTTACCCTCGGACTCGGAATTCTTGTCAGCCTTTCAGCAATCTTTCTTGTCTCAAATACCATCCGGCTGGCGATCTATTCCAAACGGCGCTTGATCCGCACTATGGAGCTTGTTGGGGCGACTGCGGGGTTCATCAAGCTTCCGTTTCTCCTTGAGGGCATACTGCAGGGATTTCTCGGTGGTTTGATATCCTCGGTGATTCTGTATGTACTACTTGAGTATGCCGCTCCATTCGTATCGCTCGACTTCGCTGCATTTATCAGAATTGAACCCCTCTTCTATTGGACGGTGGTTTGTGCTGGCATTCTCCTCGGCCTTCTGGGAAGCATTATCTCGATTGCCCGCTTTATACGGTTGGGCAAGGCCGCCTGACGCGCTTCTCTTCAACTCATTCGAAAAGACAGACCCGCTTTGAACGACATGAATTGGAAATTGATTTCGGCTCTTTCCTGTTTTGCAATTGCAATGGCAACCGCCTCTGTTCTTGGGAAAACAGCTGGCATCGAACCGTTTCTCTGGGCCATTATTTGGCTGGTGTGTGCATTCGTTATTGCGCGTAACACCGTCACAAAACGTTTCCTGCACGGGCTATTGGTCGGCCTGTCACACGGTATCATCAACTCGATCATTCAATCATTGTTTTTTGATACCTACCTGAGCCATAATCCTCAACTTCAAAATCAATTTGAACAGATACCGGGCGGATTGCCTCCACGGATATTTGTCCTGCTTGCGGGACCGGCCATCGGCATCGCAAGCGGAGTGGTGATCGGATTACTGTCGCTTCTTGTCGCAAAGCTGATGAAGAAATCCCGAACCATCTCGAATCACTTGGCCTGATCAGGCATTTGTACCGTCAATCGCCTTGACTTTCTAATCGTTTCCGCCTAAGTTCTTCCATCAAATTGCCCACAACAAAGAACCCAACATGCCCACCCTATTGCAATCTCCGACACTGATAACGGCGGCAGGGAACAAACCAAAAATCATCGAAGAGTTTATCGGGCGCGTGAATTCCGGGACTGATGTGGTAAGTATTGCCCGCATGCAAAGTCCGGAAGGCTGGAGTGAACCGGGCCAAACACCCGAGTTTGATGAATACACCATCGTGCTTAAAGGCATGCTACGGGTGACCCATAAAAATGGCACTATTGATGTCCGGTCGGGACAGGCAATCATTGTGCGTGCGGGCGAATGGGTGCAATATGGATCGCCCGAAGCAAGCGGAGCAGAATACATCGCCGTATGCCTCCCTGCATTCTCCTTGGAAACAGTTCACCGTGATTTCTGATTCAATCATGGCTCTCCCTGATATTCACAGCAATATCCCTCTCAGTCCGCACACTTCTATAGGCCTGGGCGGCCCTGCCAGATTATTTGCCACATGCACATCACTGGTG
>CAZWIN010000209.1:0-5469 GCA_964633855.1 uncultured Chitinophagales bacterium | reverse complement strand
CGGTGTTTACCACGCAATGACCATAAATGAATGGGTGTTCTTCAGATGTTCAAGATGAACTTGCAATTGGCCAAGCCTGATCGAGGATTTGCCGCCTGGTTCAATTCCAATCTTATTGCGCTTGCGCCGTTCGGCTTTCATCTTTCTGCCTTGAGTCATCGGACTCTCGAGAGTGTTCTCAAAGATATGGACGTTGCGGAAATGCTTCTTGAGCAGTGACTCCAGTTCCTCGTATGTGAATTCTTTAAGGTGGAAAGGGTTCGGGCTTTTTTCCTGCCCGGGTGACGAGACCTCTTTGTTTGGCGTCCCAAGTAACAGCAATCCGTCTTTTTTCAGGACACGGCGTATTTCGGCAATATTCCTGCCCGGATTAGGGAGGTGTTCAAGGTTCTCAGAAGAGGTAACGACATCAAAGGAAGCATTAGGAAATTTTATGGACTCTGCATTCATACAACGGTAATCCAGCTTTGCATCCTTGTAGTGTTTTTTGGCATACGCAATTGCATCCTCTGAATAGTCAATTCCCCACACGGATATGGCTCCTTGTTGCGCCAGATAGTTCGCGCCGTAACCAGTACCGCAGCCAATATCCAGCACGATTTTGTTTTTGACAAACTGCGACATGAATTGATACACAAGTAAATGTGCACGATAATTATCGTCAGGTATTGCGGGGCATACCCGCTCACCGGAATGAGAATACGAGCCGGTTATTCTGAGCATTACTTTCTTTACTTCCCACAAGCCTTTCTGCAAAATGTTCATCATCAAGCATTGTCCCGTAATGGTGTCCAAAATTTCAAGCCGAATACAAATGTCTTCCATGAATAACGGACCATGGTGTTTGTGCTGGGAGACGATTGAAACAGATGTTTGATGCTCCAACCAATTGCCCGTACACTGAAACCTATACAAAGCAGTAGCTTGTACACGATTACCGACAAACGGCCGTAATGTTTCTGATAAAACAACATGACATTATTGTGCAATTCCTCGAAATGAGAGAAATCCCTGTTCACTTTGGATACGGTTTGCCCGAGATAGTGAACCACTTTGGCCGTGGGAAGATAATAAATTTTCCACGAGGATTGCTTCATCCGGTAGCACCAGTCCATATCATTATAATAAATCCGAAACCGTTCATCCAGCATTCCAACACGGTCAATGACATCGCGCCTCACTAAAAATGCCGCCGCCATGAGATGGTCAACATCAGCTGCTGTCTGATAATCAAAATATGCCATCTCTCCTCTGCCAAAGAGGCGGGAGTTTGGAAACAACCTGTCCATCGCAAACATATCACAAGCGTGCGTCCAGAGTGTCGGGAAGCCTTTCACTGATTTCTGAAGCGAGCCGTCCGGGTAGACGAGCATGGGGCCGCAAGCGCCGACGTCGGGGTGGCCACGCATGAACTCCAGCAGCACACCAATTGCTCCAGGCTTAACAATCGTATCACTATTCAACAGTAAAACATACTCCCCTGTGGATTCCCTTATCCCCTTGTTATTCGGAGCTGCAAAGCCCTCATTCTTGTTGTTTTGGAACAATCGCACAAAAGGGAATTCTTTCTGAACCATCTCCACGCTTCCGTCACGGGAACAGTTATCAATTACAAGCACCTCAAGAGACACGCTTGAGGCTTCCGTTTCCACGGAAGCGAGGCAATCACTGAGAAGATCTTTCGTATCAAGATTGACAATTATCACAGATACGGAGGGCATCAGGATTCACGCCGCATAAAGGAGAGGATATAGTCGCAAGAAACCGTGCGTTGACTCTGAATGATCTTTCGCTTGCGTATCATTTCGGGAATAAGGGCAAGGCCTTCAAGAAGCCCACTCCAAGCAGGGACGCCAAGTCCGCTCAAGGTTAAGCGAAAGAGTCTCCGGATCCGCGAGGCAAGTATCACCGGGAAACGTCGTAACAATACCATTGCCGGTATATTTTTAATATGGAAAGCGGTCAGGTTTCGCTCTTGCATGCGGATGGGATAATGGGCTTTCATCTTCTTGGCAGTAGCACCGCGTTTATGATAACACACTGCCGAAGGGACATAGATACACTTGAATCCCGCCAGTTGCGACCGGAATGCGAGGTCTGCATCCTCATAATAGGAGATAAATGACTCGTCAAATGTACCAACAGATGTGAAGAGGCCTTTTTTGTACAAAGCAGCGCCGGCGCAGGCACCAAAAATAAACTCTTCGCGATCGGAGATAGCACCCTGATGCATTCCAGCGCCGCGGGTCAGCGGGTTTGCACCACGCGTCAATCCATCACCAACTGCATCAATGATAGTACGGTTATCATATCGAAGCATTTTACACGCTGCACTGCCCGCCTCCTTATGGTGCAGCAATCCGCTCATTGCCCGTTCAAGCCATTGGGGCTCGAGTTCAATATCATTATTCAACAAGGCTATGATATCCCCCGTTGCAGTTTCAATACCCCGGTTTACCGCGGCGGCAAAACCGCGGTTTGTCCCGAAGAGAATGAGGATTACCTCTGGAAACGATGTCTTAATAAAACCCGTAGAGCCATCGGTGGAACCATTATCCACAAGAATGACCTCTGCCGCCTTGTATGTTTGTCTACGGACGGATTCAAGGCAAGAGGATAAGTGCTCCATCCCGTTCCAGTTAGGAATAACAATGGAAACTGTTGCAGCGGCTGGATTCATTTCGTGGCAGTGACAGTAAAACCCATGGCAAATTTGTACCTGTCCGGATCCTTTCTATCGCGCCAATACGCAAAACGATTTACCCACCGGACAAAGACGAAAATAATCCTCTGCAAAAGCACCCAGGTGTACAGTACAAATTTTGGCCTATGCTGTTGGCGCTCGATAAAGCGAAACATACCTTTTTGGAACAGGGAGACCATCAACGTATTGTATCCGCCAATCGGTTGTACCTCCACCTGCCGAAAGCCTGCTCGAGTGAATATGTCTTCTGCAGCATACTTTGTGTAGCGGAAGAAATCGTACGGTTCCTGATGATGTCCATCAACAAGAAACGGTATTGTGCAAAATGCCTTCCCTCCTGCCGAGAGAATTCTGAAGAGTTCCGATACGACAACATGGGGCCTGCTGATATGCTCCAATGTCTGTGTACAAAGCACAAAAGGGATTCCGCCGGTTTTGATTGGCAGCTCATGCACATCACAAATAACATCCAGCTTTGAATAATCCCAGACGGCATCACCAATACCACGATCCAACGCAATGTAACGCGTGTGTGCAAACAGATGTTTGTACATCCCTTCGCCAGCTCCGGCATCAATAACAACAGACCCTTCAGGAATTGTTCCGGCCATGGCTTGCACAAATTCGCCAATGAGAGTACGATCCAGAAACTGAAACCTATGTTGGAGAATGGCCTCCCGTATTGTCACTCCCACTTCTCCATATTTATCTTCCGGTCACAGAACACGAATCACACCCTCCCATTTGCGTGGGAATAAGGATGTAAGAAAGTTTTTGTCATCACTACTGAGACACTTCATCCATCGTAAACAAACCGCATATACAGCCGCAAAGAACAGAAAGATTCCAATCAGTTCCATTGCCTGTAACAACCTTGAAGTACTTGACAACTCTAGGAAAAAAAAAGAATGCAGTAGCAGAGCAATCGCCAGCGCAAAACCTGTACCGAGGACAGGCTTTATTGTGGATACTGCCAATTGTGTTAACGGACTATCATGGACGCGCTTCCCATACCAACCGACAAACACCGTGACCCCCACAAGCATGGATATCGCAGTGCCTACTACAGCACCGAAATAACCATAGATCACCACGAAAATAGAAGACAGAAGAATATTCAGTACTGCCTGCCCAGCTGAAGACAACATTTGATACCTGGTCTCACCCGTTCCCTGAGCGACAAATGAATAAGGCGAAGCAATCACATTATAGCAGTATGTCAAGGCAAATATCTGCATAGTCAATGCTGCCTGATTGAAGCCGGCTCCCAGCCACACATCCATGATCCGGTGTGCAAAACAGACAAGAAATCCGAACAGTGGGAGAGTGATGATTGAGAGGTATCTTGTTGAACGAACCAATGCTGATGCAATCCGTTGATTGTTTTGTTCCGACTGAAGCTCCGAAACAGCAGGTACAAGCGCTCCCACAGCTGCCACTGGCAACGCACGCAGTCTTGAAAGCGGCCGTGAGCCGAAGTCATACATGGACACCGCAGGCAATCCGACAAATCGGGTCAACAGTAACTTGTCAAATTGCAGCTGAATGACTTCTGCAATCCTGCTTACCTGTAAGTGAGTACCAAAACGGAGGAGTTTCTTCATCAATCCATGGTCATAAGGATGAGGACGAAGAGAGACTTCAGGAATACATTTTTTAATCGCAATATACAGCGGTAGAAACGTCAACACGCTAGTGAGAATATCTGCAACGACCATTCCCGGCAATCCAAAGCCCATCTGCAATGCCACGGCTATCACGGCAAGTTTTACTGCAAAAGAACATGCCATGATGATGTTAAGCATATCTGTGCGTTGAATGCCGCTCAATACGCTGGCGAATACCGAGCCAAGGCTCGAGGCCCCGAATGAAACAAGACACAGGAGAAATACCAATCTCGCAAGTTTATATTGTGCTTCTGGGAGCTTCAATATGGAAACAAGTGGGGGAAACGCTGCACTGCCAACGACAAGAAACACCAGACAAAGCCCGCCATAGAACAACAGCCCTTGGAGCATTACCTGATTCACTTTCGCAAAATTCCTGGCAGAGGCATACTCAGCGACATATTTGGTGAAGGAAGTTGCAAGGCCGAGGTCTGCCAATCCCAGATACCCGGTCAGTGCCAGCATTAACGACCAGAGGCCGAACGCCTCCGTGCCGACAAAATGTACCAACAAAGGAACGAGAAGAAATACATACAGCGCCGAAGAACATCCATCTGCAATCTTCAAGGTTCTGCAACAGCATACAGCCTCATAAAATAATTCGGACGCAAGAGATGCAGTTTCGTCAATACCCTGCCGACATACAGTAAGGCTGTTGATTTGAGCAGGCTCAACGGACTGATGGCATTTCCTTTCCACACAGTCACTCGTGAGAACTGGCGGGCCAGCAACACTTTCAGCGATTCCTCTGTAAAGAAGTTCTTATGGTCCAGATCTGCAAAATGCTCAAACAACAAGCCCCGCGCTTGAAGGGACTCCACTCCCTCACTATTCGGAGTGGTGATGAGGACATTCTTTCGGGCAAGGCGCTTTGCATCAGCAAGAAGCTTATCCGGTTCTGCCAGATGTTCAAGGACTTCAAACAATATCACCGTATCGAACGACCTGTCCGGAAAAGGGAGCGAGCCTTCAATGAGGTATGCATCAACCCCTCTTTCCTTCGCTATGCTTACATAACGCTGATTGACGTCAGCGCCTTTCACTGAATAGCCGAGTTTTGCGAGCGCAAGGCAATACATCCCGGTAGCACATCCAAGG
>CAZWIN010000208.1:0-5484 GCA_964633855.1 uncultured Chitinophagales bacterium | reverse complement strand
GGAAACACTTAGTGGCCGCTACTAGTCAGAACTTCTTTTACAACATCTGTACACGCACCTTCTTCATTTGTTTTGTTTAGCTGCAATCACTATCATGTGAATAATACAAACTTGCCTGTGGAAATACCATGTCTGATGTCAGCGCTGTTGCCCATGTTATTCAACTAGCTGTCGCGCCCGTGTTTCTTCTTTTAGGAATAGGCAGCATTCTCGTGGTTTTGACAAACAGGCTCAGCCGCGTGATTGACCGGGCGCGCATTATCGGACTACGGCTCGAAGGCGCGTCGCCAGTACTTCAAAAGGCAACAGACGCTGAACTGGGGGCGCTGTCACGCCGTGCAAAGCTCATCAATCGCGCCATCACGCTCTGCACAATCACGGCATTGCTCGTGTGTACGGTCATCGTTATTCTGTTTCTCAGCGCCTTCCTTCACTTCGATGCATCTCTGTGGATTGCGCTCCTGTTTATTACCGCAATGCTGGCGTTCTTTTTCGGGCTTCTCTCTTTTCTGCGTGAGATCTTTATCGCCACCGCAAACCTTCGCATAGGGACGAAATAACGGCTGTGTTCGAGTTTCACGTTTACGTCACGCTGAGCCCGCCGTGGACGTCAGCATGAACTCTGTCAAAGCCTGACGCAGGAGCTTATTGCACCCCTCGACTCCGCTCAGGGTGACTGCTGTACCAAGATGAATATCAGACTGTAACAGCACCGAAGTAACGGAGCGGATGACTCTTTGCCCTCTTTTTTGTATACTCTCTTTAGCTATTCCGTTCTTTTCTGAATTACAGCCAAGGCCTCGTGCTGGAACAACGCAAAACAATTAATGGCAACATCGTCGAGACGGGTGAAAATAGCCGCGTTTCCGCAATGGCTCACGGGCTGATCGGCTCGGAGATTCTCAAAATCGGCGCCGACATACGCACTATGCAAGCGGAAGGGAAAAAGATCTGCAACCTTACCGTTGGTGATTTCAGTCCGGAGGAATTCCGCATTCCATCGTTTCTTGAAGAGGGAATAAAGAACGCCTACGCCAAAGGTGAAACTAACTATCCTCCTTCGGACGGAGTACTTGCATTACGGCAATCCATCCTCCGCTTTTGTAAAGAGTGGCTGCACCTTCAGTATCCGTTGGAATCTGTTCTCGTCACGTCCGGTTCACGCCCGGGAATTTGCGCGACGTACATGACGCTGCTGAATCCGGGTGATGTTGTTGTTTATCCGGTCCCTTCGTGGAACAACAACCACTACTGTCATATGGTTGGCGCACACGGCAGGCCGGTGGTGTGTACAAGAGAAACTGCGTTTCTTCCGACCGCAAACCTGCTCAGGGATGCAGTGCGTGATGCGCGTTTGCTTGCCCTGAACTCGCCACTCAACCCGACAGGAACAGCTTTTACACGAACAACCCTGGAGGAGATTTGCGATCTGATTCTGGAAGAAAACTCCAGACGCAACGGCCACAATCCACTGTATGTAATGTATGATCAGGTGTATTGGCAGCTTACATTCGGTTCCACGGTTCATTATAACCCGGTGACCCTGCGTCCTGCCATGGAGCCATACACTGTTTTTGTGGATGGCATATCAAAACCCTTTGCGGCAACAGGCGTTCGTGTGGGCTGGGTAGTCGGGCCGCCAGACGTTGTTTCCCGCATGATGAGCATTGTCGGCCACATAGGTGCCTGGGCTCCGCGTGCCGAGCAGATTGCCACAGCGCAGCTTCTCGACGCGACAGAGGAAATCCGGACATATCACAAGAGCATGAAGTCCGGAGTACAGATGCGGCTCGACGCTCTCTATAAAGGAATGATACAATTACACAGGGAAGGCCGTTCTGTTGAGGCCATTGAACCCGCAGGAGCAATTTATCTGAGCACAAGGTTTGCGCTGAACGGAATGAAAACACCATCAGGTGACCGCTTGATCACGAATGAAGACATCAGGAAGTATCTCCTGAAAGAAGCACAGCTTGCCATTGTCCCGTTCCAGGCATTTGGCTCCACGGAGGAAGACGGCTGGTTCAGGCTTTCTGTGGGCGCGGTTTCCATGGCGGAGATTGAGGCAATGCTTCCACGTTTGCGTTCCGCACTGCAATCACTCACCATTTAAGCGTGCAGACATTCGATGAGCACCTGAACGCCGTTCTCCAGGCGGCGCGGATCACACCGCGCACACTTTCCCCGGGTGAATGTCAAACCCCATCCTCCCGTCCCTGTCACTTATGCCACGCAAGAGACCTTTCCTACGAAGATGAACTACGCCTGAAGAATTCTGCGCTCAGAAAGTTCTGGCAAACAAATTTTCCGGGACACACTCTTCAACCTCTTGTGCCATCTCCCATGGGGCGGGCGTACCGCACTGTGACAAAGCGAAAAGCGTTCCTTTCTGAACGCGGACTTCAGCTTGCGCTCATCGCTCCGACCGAACACGGCAGAAAACCAGTCAATGTCGTCCACTGCGCCATCGAGCCCGCAGAACATAACGAGCTGTACAAATTCATCCGCAATCTCCTCGATCGGCCTCAAACCTCCGCGCTTGCAAAAGAGTTGTCATATGTCGTTATCAAAGGAAATTACAAGGAACACACTGTCATCCTTAACGTGCGGGAAATATCAGGGAAGATCGTCCGCATTGCAAATACTGTTTCCAAATTCATCACCGGACAATTCAAGACTGTTATCGGAGTGTTTTTGTTTGAGGGAAATGCCGATGACACATACTATCTTTCTTCACTGCAGGCAAACCCCCGACAGCAACTCAAGAAGATTTTCGGTAAGAGCGATCTCTTTGTGCGCGTTGGCGGGAAAGGATTTCTCTATTCTCCCCTCTCCTTTTCGCAGGTCAACCAATCACTTGTGGAACAGCTGGTCACTGAGGCATGCAACCTCCTTCGTCCGGACAAGTCGCTGCAACTTTTTGACCTGTACTGCGGTTATGGGCTTTTCGCTCTCAACCTTGCCAAAGAAGTAAAGTCGGTTGTGGGGGCGGAGATTGCACGAACATCGATAGATGATGCCATGGCAAACGCAGAACGACAGCGGGTCGCCAACACCCGATTCATGTGTACCAATCTTGACGCGGAGTCCATACTTTCCGTCTTAAAGACCATGCGACCCGGCGATCTTGTCCTTCTTGACCCTCCGCGCAAGGGAACCGCACAAGGCGTCATTGACGAAATTGCTGCGCGCAAACCTGCCCGCATAGTGCACCTCTTTTGCGAGATCGACCTTATGCACGCGGAATTGAAGCGATGGGAAACCTGCGGATACACGATACGGAAGGCCATACCGTTTGACATGTTTCCCGGAACGAATGAGGTGGAGATAATGGTATTACTGGAGGGCAACTAAAAACAAAAGCGGGGCATGTTCGCAAGGGCGATTCCTTTCAAGCAACAGTACGACGATTATTTCTTTTCCCGGATTTCTTTGCTAAATTTCCTTAGAGTGTAAGCGCATAAAAACTTTCCGGGATTCTTTTTTGAATACCACATTCAAAGCCATAACTTTCACAATCATTTGTACGTTCTTCAACCCTTCCTCTCTCTTTGCACAAAGTGATACGACGTATTGGTGGAATGACCGCGTCTTCTACGAGATCTTCGTCCGCAGCTTCTATGATAGTAACGGTGACGGCATCGGCGACCTGCAGGGATTGACCCAGAAGCTCGACTACCTGAACGACGGTAACCCTAACACCACTTCCGATCTCGGCATTACAGGTATCTGGCTGATGCCGATGAATCCTTCCCCCAGTTATCACGGATATGACGTTACCGACTATCGTAACATCGAGCAGGATTACGGCACATTACAGGATTTCCAGATATTCCTTGCAGCAGCGCATGCGCGGGGAATTCGCGTTATCATGGATTTCGTTTTGAATCACAGCTCAAGCCAGCATCCCTGGTTTGTCCAATCATCTTCGAGCGATCAATCTCCTTACAGAACCTGGTACACCTGGGTGAGCCAAAACCCCGGATACGGAGGGCCGTGGGGACAGCAAGTGTGGCATCCTCTGAACGGCAGCTACTACTTCGGGCTGTTTTGGAGTGGTATGCCAGACCTCAACCTCGCAACCCCAACGGTCAAGAGTGCAATGTTTAATGCATCTGCGTACTGGCTCGATACAATACATGTTGACGGCTTCCGGCTGGATGCAATCAAACATCTTTTTGAGAACGGCGAAGTTATGGAGCACGTCCCGCAGACCTTCACATTCCTGCAGGAATACCGTCAGTTCTATAAGGGCGTTGCACCTGACGCGATGACCGTTGGCGAAGTGTGGTCGCCTACGAACCAGGTGGTTCAATATGTTGATGGTACAAAGGTAGACTATTGTTTCGAGTTCGACCTCTCTTATTCCATCATTAACGCTGTCAACGCTGGAAATCCGACCGATATCGTGAACAAAATGCAGGAGGTGCTGGCGGCGTATCCGTATCTGCAGTACGCTCCCTTCCTTACCAACCATGACCAGAACCGCGTCTTCGAACAGTTCGGTTCCGATCAGGCGAAAATGAAACTTGCTGCGGCAGTCCTTCTCACATTGCCGGGCATTCCGTTCATGTACTACGGCGAGGAAGTGGGAATGACTGGTTCAGGCATTGACGAAAACAAACGCAAGCCCATGCAATGGAGCAGCGGTGCAAATGCCGGCTTCACAGGTGGAACGCCATGGTATCCCGTGAATGCAAATTATGCGTCGTATAATGTGGCCGGCATGCAACCGGACTCCAGTTCATTGTGGCAATGGTACAGAAAACTCATCGGCATACGAAACGACAACGCTGCCTTACGCCGGGGTGATTACATTGTTTTGAGTACCGGCACTTCGAATATGCTCGCGTTTGCGCGGCGGATGGAGAATGAAATCGTTCTGGTGATGCATAATTTCCAGAACCAACCGGTTGTCAACCCTGTCATCAGCCTGCAATCATCCGATCTTATTCCCGGCGCATACAGTGTCGGCAACCTCATCAATGGCATATCGGCGGGCAACGTTACACTCAATGCGCTTGGAGGATTCAGTTCATGGAGCCCGCAGGTAACAATTCCGGCAAAGGGAACAACCATTTTGAAAATCACCGAGGCTACACTGCAGCAACAGTTGAATTCCGGCTGGAATCTTCTTTCAGTACCGCTTCATGTCCGTGATGCGGGCATATCATCCCTGTATCCCTGGGCAATTTCTCCTGCATACAATTTTAACTCCACAGCCGGATATGTCCCGCACGATTCATTGCAGACAGGTTTGGGGTATTGGGTGAAGTTCCCGGCATCGGGAAATGCGTCAATCAGCGGCAGACAGGTAGCGGCGGATACCGTTGATGTACTCGTAGGATGGAATTTAATCGGCTCAATCAGCTCGCCGGTTGCGGCCGGCACCATCGGCAGCATACCAGGTGGAATCGTCACCAGTCCGTTTTATGGATATAACGGCGGAAGCTACGATGTCACTGATACCCTCTCGCCGGGCGA
>CAZWIN010000207.1:0-5509 GCA_964633855.1 uncultured Chitinophagales bacterium | reverse complement strand
GAAATGAAGTAGGTTTCGCCTTTTGCCTTTTCACTTTCTCCTGCCATGACGAAACCACGGACGAGATCAGCTACGTGCACGAGGCTGACAAACTTCTCGCCGAACCCGACCATGGGTTGGAGGCCCTTGCTCATGGTGTTAAAGAACTCGAACACATCCTTATCCCGCGGCCCGAACACTGCCGGAGGGCGGCAGATGGTGATGGGGAAGTCCTTCATCCGTCTGTGGCACTCCTCTTCCGCCTTCCACTTGGATTTGCCGTAGGTGGTAATGGGATGAGAGGGAACGCTTTCGTTGATCGGGGATTTCGTCGGGCTCGGGCCTGCGGCTGCCTGGCTGCTGATATGGACAAAACGGCGGAGGTTTTTGTTTGCCTCGGCAACGGCATCAAGAATGTTGCGTGTCCCTTCGGCGTTTCCCCTGTAGTATTCCTCTTTGGTCTTTGCTTTCGTGAGGCCGGCGGAGTGATAGACGTAGTCAACGCCGGAGACGGCATTTCTCAGCGCCTGATGGTCAAACAAATCTCCATATACATACTCTATGGGCAATCCCTTAAGCCAGGTAAGGTCACTGGTTTTGCGTATAAGAGCTCGGACGGTATAGCCCTTACTGAGAAGCAGGTCAATGAGATGGCTGCCGATGAATCCGGTTCCTCCGGTGACGAGTGCGAGCACGAAGTGATTCCGATAATGAAGTGAGAGATGCTGAAACGGGTGAATTTTGCCGTTCGAGTGCAGGAGCCTTTAATTGACTTTGGCGGCGTGTTCAAGTATATTGAAAGCGAATTTGATAAGCAATTCTGCTGTTATTGCGGCATTTTATAAGAAAACAAGCACGATTCCCCAAACCAGAGACCGAATCAGAGGAATACCCGCCTGTGAGTCAACCAGCAAAGAAGCCCGTTGATTTGTTTGAGAAGTGTTGGTCGTTTACCCGTGCCGATGAGATAAAAGCAATGGGCTACTATCCCTATTTCCGCCCGATTGAAGAAAACGAAGGGCCGGAAGTAAGGATAGAAGGCCGGAAAATCATCATGGCAGGCTCGAATAACTATCACGGCCTGACGGCAGACCAGCGTGTGAAGGATGCGGCACGGAAGGCGATTGACAAATACGGCACAGGATGTTCCGGCTCCCGCTACCTCACCGGTACGCTCGACATGCATATCCGACTTGAAGAGCGACTGGCAGCATTTTACGGCAAGGAGGCATGCCTTCTCTACAGTACGGGTTACCAGACTGCCCAGGGAATCATTCCGACTCTTGTGCAAAAGGGTGAGTATGTAGTTTCGGACCGCGATAACCATGCCTGCATCATGGCAGGCAACCTGATGGCGAAGGGGGCGTTTGCCGAGTTCATCCGTTACAAGCACAACGACATGGCGGACCTTGAGAAGACGATCGCCAAGCTGCCGCTGGAAACCCCGAAGCTGGTTGTTTCCGATGGAGTGTTCAGCACTTCCGGAACGATTGTTGACCTCCCCAAATTAGTTGCGATTGCGAAGAAGTACAATGCACGTATTCTGATTGACGATGCCCATTCAACAGGCGTCATCGGCAAGGGCGGGCGCGGAACGGCGAGCCACTTCGGGCTCGACAAGGAAGTGGATATGACGATGGGAACGTTCAGCAAGACGTTCTCATCGCTCGGCGGTTATGTCGTCGGTGACCGTGCTGTAATCAATTTTCTGAAACATCATGCACCTGCGTTGATATTCAGTGCCAGCCCGACTCCAGCCTCGGTTGCCGCGGCACTTGCCGCGCTCGATATTCTCGAGAAGGAGCCATGGCGTATGGAACGCCTGATAGCCAATGCCGAGAAGATGCGGAAGGGCTTCAAGCAAATGGGATTCAGAATTATTGAAA
This sequence comes from uncultured Chitinophagales bacterium, assembly GCA_964633855.1. GTDB lineage: Bacteria > Bacteroidota > Ignavibacteria > UBA10030 > UBA6906 > CAZWIN01. The sequence goes on along the minus strand of CAZWIN010000207.1, from coordinate 3,644 downwards.
GCCCGACGGCAATCGTGCCGGTGATTATCGGCGATGACAATAACACGTTTGTTTTCTGGCGTGCCCTGTTTGATGCCGGGGTGTTCGTGAATGCATTCATCAGCCCGGGTGTGCCCAACGGCATGCAGATGCTTCGCACGAGCTACATGGCGACCCATGAAGATCGTCATCTCGACAAAATCCTCGAAACATTCGGGGTTATCGGGAAGAAATTGGGAGTGATTCAATAGGCGGGGGCGCTACTTGGTGCCCAGCCTCTGTGTTGTCTGTTCTTCTGTAGAAAAATCCATTCAGCTTTTTCATCTGGCATGCTCAATTCCGGAAGGATAATTTCTCTTCGATGAATCCCATTACTGTCCGCCCTGTTCGCACATCAAGCGAAGAAATGGCATTCATCAAACTCCAGTGGAAGATGTACAGGGGCAATCCGCACTGGGTGCCGCCGCTGCTGATGGACAGGAAAAAGCTGATTGACAGGAAGAAGAATCCGTTCTACAAACATGCCGAAATGGAGCTGTATGTTGCGGAACGGGGCGGTGAACTGGTGGGCCGAATCGGTGCCGTCATCAATCATAACCACAACAAGGAACATAACGAGAATGTCGGCTTCTTCGGGTTCTTTGAGTGTATTGATGACCAGACGGTTGCAAATGCCCTGTTCGATGCTGCACGGCAATGGCTGAAGGAAAGAAAAGTCACTCATATTCTTGGCCCTGCAAGCCCCTCGGTAAACGACGAATACGGGTTGCTGGTTGACGGTTTCGACAAGCCCCCGGCAATTCTCATGGCGTACAACCCCGCGTATTACCAGCGGCTTGTTGAAGGATACGGGTTTTCGAAAGCAAAGGATTTGTGGGCGTACTACCTTCATTCCGAAAGGGTGTTTACCGGAAAATTTCTCCGTGTGGCGGAGTTGTTGAAGAAGCGTGAAGGCCTGACCATACGGAGTTTGAACATGAAGGATTACGATAACGAGGTCACCCTGATCCGTGAAATGTACAACAAGGGATGGGAAGGGAATTGGGGTGAAGTGCCCATGACTGAAGAGGAATTCCGCTATGTGGCAAAAGACCTCAAGGCTATTGTTGATCCCGAGCTTGTCATCATCGCAGAAGTGAAGGGGAAGCCGGTGGGATTTGGGCTCTCGCTTCCGGATTTGAATGTTGTGTTGAAGGGAAATACAAAGGGGTATTTGATTCCCGCTCTTGTCCGGATGTTGTTGTTCAAAAAGCGGATCGATGCGATACGCGTCGTGATTCTCGGTGTACTGCCTGAGTATCGCAACTCGGGTATAGGTGCCGTGTTGTTCTATGAAACCGGGCAGCGTTCTGTGAAGCAAGGTTACCCGCACGGTGAGGCAAGCTGGATACTCGAGGATAACGTAATGATGAACCGTGGTGCCGAGATGATGTCGGGTGATCGCTACAAAACATACAGGGTGTATCAGATGTCGTTATAAATGCGTTCCATTTCTCATTGACCAAGAAAAAGGTGCACACATGCCGGTAAAAAAAGTTGACAAAATCTGGATGAACGGAAAGCTCGTCAACTGGGACGACGCGAAGATTCACGTGCTCTCGCACGTGGTTCACTACGGGTCGAGCTGGTTCGAGGGGATCCGCTGTTATGAGACAGCCAAAGGTGCGGCGATTTTCAGGTTGGACAAGCATATCCGCAGGCTGTTCGATTCGGTGAAAATCTACAAGACCGACATTCCCTATTCAGAGGCGCAAATTGAAGAGGCGATTCTTGCCACCATCCGTGCAAACAAGATGAAGGCGTGCTACGTCCGTCCGATTGTGTACCGCGGTTACGGCGATGTCGGCGTGAACCCGATCGGCTGTCCGGTGGATGTCGCCGTTGGCGTGTGGGAGTGGGGAAGCTACCTTGGCCCGGCGGCGCTGACCGACGGCATTGATGTCTGTATTTCAACATGGAACCGCCCGGCGCCCAACACGTTGCCCACAATGGCAAAGGCCGGCGGCAACTATGTCCTTTCGCAAATGATGAAGCTTGAGGCTGTGAAGGCGGGGTTTGTTGAGGCAATAGCGCTTGATGTGAACGGTAATCTCAGCGAGGGAAGCGGCGAGAATATTTTCGCAGTCAAAGATGACATCATTTATACGCCGCCGGTTTCTTCATCGATACTTCCGGGTATTACGAGAACTTCCATCATCCAGCTTGCAAAGGAAATGGGCCACGATGTGCGGGAAACAGTAATGCCGCGTGAAATGGCATATATCGCTGACGAGCTGTTCTTCACAGGCACTGCAGTTGAAGTGACCCCGATCCGCAGTGTGGACAAGGTTACTGTCGGTGACGGCAAGCCCGGCCCGATAACCATCAAGCTGCAGAAAGCATTCTTCGATATTTTGAAAAACGGAACCGATACACACAACTGGTTGAAGTTTGTGTATAACGACTGACGTGGTGGTCAGGGGTCAGAGGTTTGAGGTTCACGCTCAAACGGAGGCAATCCCATGAAGAAAACGACCAGGCATTCTGCCAAGAAGGTGCGGAAGCCTGCACCGGCCAAAGTACATTCCGGAAATACTTCTGCAGCATCGGGCGGGCCGTTTCATGATATCCTCGTCCCGATAGATTTTTCCGAGCACTCCAAAAACTCCCTCAGGTATGCCGTGGCGCTGGCACAACAATCCGGCGCCACAATTCACATGGTGTATGTCGTTGAACCGACTGTCTATCCCGCCGATTTCGGTTTCGGGCCAGTGGCATTACCCGACCTTGAAAACGAGTTGAGGAAGAAGGGGAAGGTGGAGCTACAAGCGCTTGTTGAAGACGAGGTCGGTGGAAGAGTGCAGGCATACTGGGAAGTACGGACGGGCAATCCGCACCGGGAGATTCTTCTTGAAGCAGAGCGGAAGAATGTTGACCTGATTATTGTTGCCACGCATGGGCACTCTGCAGTAGAGCAGATGTTCTTCGGCAGTACCGCCGAACGGATTGTGCGCCATGCAAAGTGCCCGGTGTTAACGGTAAGACCCGGCTGAGGAACTACTTCTCTCTTTCCACTACGAAGTCCGCAAAACTGAGCAGGGAGTTTTTCGCCGGCGAGTCGGGGAAGCCCGAGATTTGTGCTTTCGCGGCGGAGGAGAATTCCCACGCCCTGCTTGCTGCGTAATCAAGTCCGCCGTATGCACGGACGAACTCCACAATCTCTCCCACCTTCATTTTCTTTCCTCCACTCTTGACCATGGCGAGGATTTCCTTGCTTTCCTTCTTCGGCGCCTTACCAAGCGAATGAATGATCGGCAGGGTGAGTTTCTTATCGTTGAGATCCAGGCCGGCGGGTTTTCCGGTGATGCTTTTTGTCCCGGTAAAATCCATCATGTCATCCCGGATCTGGAAGGCCATCCCCACATTCTCTCCGTAGTGCTTCAGCCGGAGCTGCACTTCACGGTCACTGCTCGCGCTCGCCGCTCCGATTTCACAGCAGGTGGAAAGCAACGACGCGGTTTTGTCGCCGATGATCTGCAGATATGTTGGCTCTGTATTATTGAGCTCCCGGCTTTTGTGTATCTGGTGCAGTTCCCCTTCACTCATGCGCTTTACAGCTACGGAAGTGATTTTCAGGAATTGAAAATCATCGTTCTCGAGAGAGAGTAACAACCCCTTGGCGAGAA
>CAZWIN010000206.1:5329-5582 GCA_964633855.1 uncultured Chitinophagales bacterium | reverse complement strand
GAGGTTTCCCGCGCAAGTACGATCCGTATCTTATTCAACGAATCAATAGATACTCTGAGTGTGCCAATCGCTTTCAATATCACACCCGATATACCCGGCAGCTTCAGATATTCGTTCGAACGATCCTTCACATTTACCCCGTCTGATTCACTTGCCGCCAATCAAATATACTCTGTTTCTGTTTCACCGGCGATGAGATCCATGAACGGAGATTCATATCACCAAGCTCAGCCGCTCTGGTTTACGACGGGTG
>CAZWIN010000206.1:4532-5319 GCA_964633855.1 uncultured Chitinophagales bacterium | reverse complement strand
CGTCGGTTTCGCGGGCTGTTAAAGATGTTTTTATAATCCGTTGCTGTTATTTCACGCGGAGGAGAGGGCGGAGGCGCTCAAGCTTCTTGAAGCCGATGCCTTTGATGCGTTCCAACTGCTCGACAGATTCAAACGGGCCGTTGTCGTCACGGTAGGTGATGATACGGTCAGCATAAGATTCGCCGATGCCGGGAAGGCTCATCAGTTGCTGCTTGGTGGCTGTATTGAGATTGATGATTGCCGGAGCTGACGGAGATATTGAGGATGATTTTGCCGACGCTGCAGGGCCAGCTGAATCGGATGCTGAAGAAGGGGGCGGAGCAGAAGTGAGTTCGGGTATCTTCTTTGAGCGCTCGAAAAACTCCTTGTCAATGGCAGAGTAATCGAACTCTTGAGCCGCATTGGCGTCATCAGGAAAAGCAGGTTTCAGCCAGCGTATTCCGGTGCCCGCAACGAATGCGATGGCAAGGAAGATAATCACCTTGGTTTCGCTGGCGGTGAAGCCAAGCTTCTGCTGAAGTGTGTGAAGGAACTTCATGTTTCCTCTTTAAACTCAAACGCAGAGGATGAAACGATCAGGAGAACGCCTTCTTCATCCGCTCGAAGAAGCTCTTATCCGAGTTTGCGGATTTATCCCCCTCCTTGGGACTTATATGCTCCGAGCCGGCAAGCTGCTTCAATGCGGCTTTATCCTGCTGTGAGAGCTTTGTCGGAATCCAGACGTTTACCCGTACAAGCTGGTCGCCGCGGCTGTCGGCGTGCTCGGCGTCCTCTTGATCTCGGGCGG
>CAZWIN010000206.1:0-4522 GCA_964633855.1 uncultured Chitinophagales bacterium | reverse complement strand
GACGAGTTGGTCGCCGCGGCTGTAACTGTTCAGGTGCGGGATTCCCTTATCGCGCATACGGAGGATTCGTCCGGACTGCGTGCCTGCATCAATCTTCAATCTTGCTCTGCCGCTCAGGGTTGGGACTTCCACTTCTGCACCAAGTGCTGCCTCGGGGAAGCTGATCAGCAAGTCGAGGATGACGTCATCGCCATTGCGTGTGAAGACCGGATGGGGTTCTTCCTCCAGCACCACAATCAGGTCGCCTGCGGGCCCGCCTCTCAGGCCGGCGTTGCCTTCGCCGCGCAAGGTGAGATAGTGCCCTTCACCTGCGCCGGCAGGAACGTTGACGGTCGTAGTGGATTCGCCCTGCACGCGCCCATCGCCTTTGCAGGTAACGCACGGCTGTTGAATCACCCTTCCTTCGCCGTTACAGTTGTTGCAAGTACTGATATTGACGAACTGTCCGAATACGGAGCGTGAGACCTGCCGGATTTCGCCGCTGCCTTTACAGACGGGGCAGGTGGTGGTTGCGTTTGCCGTCTTCGCGCCGCTTCCGTGGCAGGTATCGCATGTCTTCCACTTCTTCACCTTTATCTTCTTCTCAACGCCGGTGGAGATTTCTTCGAGCGTGAGCTTCAACTTGATCTTCAGGTCGGAGCCGGGAGTGCCTCCGCCGGTTCTTGCGCGTTGGCGCGGCCTGCCGCCGAATGCCTCTTCAAAGATCGAGCCGCCGAACCCGCCGCTGAAAATATCGCCAAAGGCGCTGAAGATATCGTTGGCGTTGTTGAAGCCGTGGAAGTCAGTACCCCGCATGCCTTCATGCCCGAACTGGTCGTAGCGTTTCCGTTTATCCGGATCGCCGAGAGCTTCGTATGCTTCCGCCGCTTCCTTGAATTTCTCTTCCGCCTGTTTGTTGCCGGGATTCCGGTCGGGGTGATACTCCATGGCAAGCTTGCGGTACGCTTTCTTGATCTCGTCCGGCGATGCGGTACGGGGGACGCCGAGAACCTGGTAGTAATCCTGTTTTGCCATCAGTTCTTCTCTGTCTCCTCGGTCTGCGGTGCTGATTCGGCTGATGACGAGTCACCTGCCGGGGCGGACGAAACAATCACCTTCGCATGGCGAAGGACTTTATCGTGAAGCATGTAGCCTTTCTCGACTTCCTCAAGAACAGTATGAGCCGGGACATCCCCGTTCGGCACCTGGAGCAACGCATCGTGGTAGTGTACATCGAACGGCTTGCCGACTGAATCAAACGGCTGAAGCCCGCGCGACTCGAGAGTCTTCATCAATTTATTGTAGATGAGTTCGACGCCTTTGTAGAAGGCATCGTAATCTTTTTGCTCCTGTCCGGCTTTCAGCGAGCGCATGAAGTCGCTGATAGTCGGGAGCAGAGCGAGTATCAACCCCTCGTTTGCCATCCTGATGGTGTTGCCGAAATCCGCCTCGGTGCGGCGCTTGAAGTTCTCGAACTCCGCTGCCTTGCGAAGGAACTGGTCCTTGTACGAATCCGCCGACTTCTGTGCTTCCTCCAGAAGTTTCTGAAGGCCCTCAGAAGGTTGCTGGGTATTTTCTGCTGCTGGTGATTCTTGCGGTTCGTTGGAGGGTGTCGTTGTATCGTTCGTGCTTTTTGAATCTTCTGACATTAGATCCTGCTGTTGTTGGAAAACATTTCTGAAATTGTTTTTGCGACGTAATCAATGAGCGGGATGGTGCGCGCGTACGACATCCGTTTCGGGCCAATGACGCCGATGGAGCCCTGCACGCCTCCCGCATCATACGTTGCAGTAATGACGCTGTACGGATGGAGCTTCTCATCCGTGTTCTCTTCACCGACGGTAACTTTGATTTCGTTCGGCTTTGCCTCGTTCTTTTCAAGAACGTGGATGATGATCTCCTCATTGTTGATCAACTCTATAACACCGCGGAAGTCTTCAGGGTTCACGAACTCCGGATGCTCGATAATCCTCTCGGCTCCGGAGATGTGAAGTTTCTCCGTTTTGTTCGGGAGGAAGAGTTTGTCAACGGAATCTATGAAGAGCCGGATGAGCCCGGTCTCTTCGTTCTGGAATTCCCTGATGCGCTCGTGGAAGCTCTCCCTGATTTGCTGAAGCGTAAGCCCGCTGAGGCGTTCGTTCATCAGGCGGCCAAGCTCATCGAGCTTCTCGCGCGGAACCTCTGAAGCGACTTCGAGCATGATGGTGCGTACCAAACCGGATTTGATGGAGATAACGACCATGACGCGACTGTTGGTAATCTGGATAAGCTCCATCTTCTCAAAGATGCCGCTGTTGAGATGGGGAGAAGTAACAACGGAAAGCTGGCGCGAGATTTTGCCGAGGAGCCTGGAGGATTCTTTCAGGAAGATATCTGTCTCATCGGAGATCTCGAGGTTCTCACGGATTTCACGCTGGTCTTTTGCAGTCAGCCGCTCGAGCTCCATGAGGCTATCGAGGTAGAACCGGTAGCCCATATCGGTTGGGATCCTGCCCGCCGAGGTATGGGGATGGTTGATGTATCCCATGTATTCCAGGTCGGACATGATGTTACGAATTGAAGCGGAGCCGAGGCCCAGCTCATCCTCGTGCCTGCGGGAGACATACCGCGAGCCGATGGGGGTTGCCGTTTCGATAAAATCGTGGACGACGTAACGGAGTACTGTGCGTTCCCGCTCTGAAAGCGCGTGTTGCTTTATTTTTTGGGGTTTTGCAGTCATTTTCGTGCCTGTGGTACTTAAATATCAGTAAAAAATATGTATTAAGCGAATTTTAGTCAAGATAGATTGAGCTACATCTGTCCGACTCATACGAAACAATTGAGTATGCGGCGATATGTAGGAGGCAGATCCTTCCCGCCAAAAAGAATACGGACAAGTCCGCCACAAGGACAGCGGGCTGGCGTCCTGCTAACGGAGGACTCAGGATCAACAACGGAGGAGAAACGGAGCAGCAACGGAGAAGCAACGGAGCAGATACGGAGAAGATAAGGGAGAGGAAGGCAAAATTATGGGGAATCCCATTTTTTGGGGAATAATGGAATGATGGAGTGATGGAGTGGTGTTGGGTTAAGAAACCCTCAAGAGCGGATGTTTTGGATGATGGACAGGTTCCGTCTGCCACAGATAAGTTGGACAAGACGGCGGGGTGCAACCCGCCTCGAGGATGAATCGGATCCGGTTTGTACGGGATCTCCGCCGAACAGACGGCGGACAGGAAGTGGGGGTGGGATCCCACTTGACTTTGACGAGTTCTACGCACATATTTTCGGTAGGATATACCCGCATTTTCGCATACCCCTGTCGTTGGGAAGAGCGCTCCGAGCTGACTGAACGAACGACGGGTTCTGCTCTTTTAGAGTTCCATTAAATGTTACCGTAATTCGTTTCTCCTATTGGTGGAGTCCATTTTTTTGAAACGGGAGAAACGATATGGTTGAACAGGAAAAGAAGCCCGGCCTCTTCGAGACGGTTCGAAGGGAGATGAGGCTGAGGAATTACTCGCACAAGACAATCAAAGCCTATGTAAGCTGCATCCGGTCGTTTGCGCATTACTTTCTTCCGCGGCATCCGAGGAGCCTGACGGAGCAAGACATCAAAAGCTACCTGCTGTTTTTGATTGATAAAAGGAAATTCAATTCGTCTTCTGTAAATCAGGCGTTCAATGCGTTGAGGTTTTTGTATGTTGAGTTGTATAGGATGCCGTTTGCCGTTGGAAGTATTCCAAGGCCTCGATCGGAAAAACGTCTTCCGGCCATACTCTCGCAGGGAGAGGTGGTCCAGTTGCTCGGTGTTGTGGAGAATCTCAAACACAAAACGATTCTAATGTTGATTTATTCGGCGGGGTTGCGTGTAGGCGAAGCAGTACGGGTGAAGGTGGAGGATATTGATGTTCAGCGGGGCCTTATTCACCTGAGGAGTGGGAAAGGAAAAAAGGATAGGTACACATTATTGTCCGAGGTAATGCGAGAGAAGCTGAATAACTACTTTCGGGAATACAAACCGCGAGATTTTTTGTTTGAAGGCTTCAATGGCCGACGACATATTGCTGAGCGGAGCGTACAAAATGTATTTCAGCGGGCAGTGACCGATGCCGGAATCAACAAACCAGTTAGTGTGCACAGCTTACGACACTCCTTTGCAACTCATTTGCTCGAGAGCGGCACTGATTTGAGGTTTATCCAGGAGCTATTGGGTCACAACAGTTCAAAAACAACAGAGATCTACACCCACGTTAGCAAACGGGTCTTAGGCAAGATAGTCAGTCCTCTTGACACTGCCATGAATCCAAAATGTTAATACACGCCATATGGCGTATATTAAGCTTCACGGGGATATTATACGCCATATGGCGTACTTACGCTAGTTAACCGCAATTGCCCTATTCATAAACTACTCAGAAAGGAGTAATCATGAAGTATCTGCAGTTGTTCCTCTTTTCCCTCTTTGCGTTCCTACTGATTCCATCGGTGACAGAGCCTGCAATGGCTCAGGAGCAAGACGAACGACCGCGGCAAAGAGAAGTCATATCCACCGACAAGGCAC
>CAZWIN010000205.1:4004-5600 GCA_964633855.1 uncultured Chitinophagales bacterium | reverse complement strand
GTTTATTGCAGTAAGACCATCTTTCCGGTTTGCACAAATGTTCTGCGCGAGGCAAGTTCGGTTGCCCGCAGCCGGTAGAAATACACACCACCTGCCATCCCCGTCGCATTCCACTCCACCGACTTGAATCCTGCATCCTGAATCCCTTCAACCAGCGTTGCAACCTCTCTTCCAAGAATATCAAAAACTCTCAGAGTAACAAATGATGATTTTGGAATACTGTACGATAACATTGTTGAGGGGTTGAAGGGGTTGGGATAGTTTTGGCGCAAGATGAACTTATCGGGAACGGTGATGGAACCATCATCCACCTCAGTAGCAAGATGAGGACCATGCGTCAGGATAATGAGCCCAAACCAACCTGTGGTGTCATCAGGAATTACAGCTGAGTCAGTTGTCATCATGTCAACATTCAACCGCTGCGGCAACCCGAAGATAAACGAAAGCCCATCAACGACACGCGCACTATCGAAGTATTGATTTAAATTTGGCGGCCAATGAACCGTGATGGGGTAAGTTCCTACAAACCCCACGGCAAATGTATCGGATTGGCCTGGCGATGAATACTGTCGGAGGTCAAGAAACACAGGGAAATCACCATCTTCGCAAGGACGGTAAGGTGGCCTCCCAAACTGGGCACAATGCTGGGAGAAGAGGCCGCACTCGGTGAACATGAAGAACTCTCCAAGCGAGTCATCAATGCAGGAAGTTGCCGCAGGATGGACCCCGAAACGAAGCGAGTCCGACCAGGTAAACAGGCCGGACTCGTCGCTAAACCAAAGAGGAATTTTTATTACAGGCTGAGCAGTAGAAACATGGGCAGGAGCCAATCCCAAAACGAGAAGAAAAACTGCTTTTGTAAGCCTGCACCTCACCTCTCTCTTGCTCCTCGCAGCAATCAAGCTGCATAATCAGCACATTACTTCAGCAACAACATCTTCCTCTGCTCAACAAACTTTCCCGCTTCGAGTCGGTAGAAATACACGCCACTCGAAAGCGATGTCGCATTGAAGTCAGCTTTGTATGTGCCCGGCACAAGTTTCTCATTCACAAGCGTCGCAACCTCACGGCCAAGAATATCATACACCTTGAGTGATACCAACTCCAAACTCGAAACCCGAAACTCAATAACGGTCTTTGGATTAAAAGGGTTTGGGTAGTTCTGTGCAAGCGAAAACCTTTCAGGAACTGCATCCGTTACCTGCTCCACGCTCACCAGAATCGTATCCGTTCCGCCGAACTGGTAGTAGCGCGCAGCAAATTCCTGCAAATACTGGTTGGCAATATTGCCGTCATGCACGATCAGCATGTTTTCGTTATTGGAGTTTTCAGCGGAGCTCGTCCAGTTGTGCGAGCCGGTAATCGTAATGGAGTTCCAGAACGGATTCTCAGCGTCGATAATGCCGTACTTATGGTGCAGCAACCCGCCGCCGGTGTTCAGGTGCATATCAACGCCGTTGGTGAGTAGATAATTGTATTGCGAACCCTGATCGGTGTTGTTATCCACGAGGCCACGAACGTCGCGTCCTGCCTGATGCTTGTTCAGGATTGCTGTGGCTATCTCTGCACGGGTAAGTGTCAGCAATGCAAACCCCA
>CAZWIN010000205.1:0-3994 GCA_964633855.1 uncultured Chitinophagales bacterium | reverse complement strand
TTGTGCACCGTTGATCGCGTTAATGATCTTCGAACTTGCCCTGTCGCTCGGGCTGAAATAGCACTCGATATTTCTTCCGCCGATGACAAACCGGTGGGGGGTGTTATCACTTTTACGGGCCCCGAAGCGCGAATTTCCGGCGTTAGGAACCTGCGTGCTGCTTCCCCACATCTCATTGAACTCGAGCGTGAAGGCATTCGCAAGCGCCGGATCCTGAATTTCAATCGCATTCTGGTAATCCGAGTTTGTTCCGGGGTCAGTCGGGTTCCACGAGCCGGTCCATACCCAGACACTCTCCGGGGCACCGCCGCGGCCATCGAACACAAAGAATTTATTATGGTGAAGTCCCGCACCATTGTTGACAGGGTCAAAACGATCGTTGATCAAAGGCACGCCATTGCTGAGCAGCAGGTTGAACGCATTCGATGTGGAATTGTCAAACTCGCAAATCACACGCACATTCACTCCGCGGTTCTTTGCATTCACAAGCGCGGCGGCGATATTATCGCCCGGCGCCCCGCTTAAGCTATAGACGGCTACATCTATCGAGCGCTGCGCCTGGTCAATGCGAAGGGCGATCCGCGAGACGAGGTTTGTGTTGCCATTGGCATTCTGGAACCACGCCAGGTTCGTGTTTACACTCTTGTTGAAGTACGCGTTCACTTGACCGGTTGCCGCGGCAGGCGAAGCCGTGCAGGAAATAAGCGTTGAAGACGAGCTTGTTTCAGCGGCTGCGACCGAGAATGCCTTTATATAATACACCGTTGCCGGAGTCAGGCCCGGGAGAACAACGGTATGGTCTGTGCGGATCGTATCATCGCCAACAAGCCCGAGCTCGAATGCCGGTGTGAGGCCGTAGCGTGCATACGTTGTTCCTCCATTGATCGTTTGCCAGTTAATGGTCAGACTGGTCGGGAGAATGCTTGTCTCCGTTGGGAAACTTGCAAAGATCGGCCCTCCGGAGATAACATCCTCAGTGTAACGTGGCAAGAGTTGATAGCCGCCGATAAATGGCGGAGCGCTGATAAACTGGCCGACAACAGCAATCAAATCAAACGTACCGGCCGGAATCGGCGCGCCAACAAGGTTGGTAGTGTTGTCGATGCGAAGCTGAGTGCTGCCGGAAGCATCATTCAACGGATAGTTTGTATTGGCAGTCCACGTACCTGTGCCGGTAACGGTAACGCTGTTCAGCCGCACCAGCATGCCTTCATATACTTCCACTCCGCCGACGCCATCGCCAAAAATCTGCGCGGCGTTTGCCACCAGCGGCTCGGTCACATTCCCGGTACTGACTATTGAGTGAAGAATGGGGTTGACGATTTCAGAAAGCCCGGAAAACGGCTGCACCAATCCCGACACAATTACCTCATCACCAATATTCACCGCAGTAGAAAATGTGCTTCCGAAAATCCCGAAGCCCCCCGAATTATCCTGAATATATGACGGGCCGCCAAACTGGTTGGCAACGGTAACAACACCGCGGACGGTCACCAGCGTGTTGTTGCGAAGCGGAACACCCTGACTGTCGTTTTCCTTTGCAACGGCAATCGAGAGCGGCGTACTGTACACAAATACTGTCGGGTGAGTGCCGATCGCGTAAATAGAATCCGGATGTGTCCCCGTAAACGTTCTGAACACAAAATTGAATGTGGAATCAGCCGGCGTCATCTCGGTCAATTGCACTTCAAGGCTGTCTCCTCCGGCAAGGGTAAGATTGGAAATTGCAATCGTGTCCCCGTTTACTCCGGCGACCGGGCTTCCACCGCCAACCAGTGTCACGTTTCCTGTTGACTGGGGCCATGACCAGATTTCAGGGACAACTATTTTCGCATTGGTGATGGTATAGGGTGCTTGCCCGTACACCTTCAGCGACATCGAATGACTGACATTACCAGAGAGTGTGGACGGCGATATTGCAGCGGATCCTCTGCCTATAACTCCACCTCCCTGGCTTGCATCTGTTTCTTGTCCCGCACTGATAGTCCACGGACCGATAAATACCTGATCGCGGGAGCCATCATCATTGTATGAAACGAGGGAATCCACAAATCCTACCGGAACAGCAATCTTAAATCCGCCCGCTCCATAAGCATAGCCTTCGGTAATCCCGTTTTCCTCTGTTCTATATGTTCCAACCACCGTTGAGCCTAAGTACGCGACAATGCCTTTATTGACTGCCGGCGAAGTTGAACGCACAAGCCAGCCACCATTTCCTGAAGTCGTCATGTTCATGATGGTGAGCGTTACCGCTGTTGTGGTCAATTGAACAGTGGGGTTCGTTGGAATTTTCCTTGCCCTTACCTGAACTGATGCGCCAAGGGCGTCATTGTGCTTTGCGTAAATCCATCCGGACCAGTTGCCGCTCGCATCAATATCCACCACTGGCTGATTTGTGTTTGCATATGTAGTGGTGTTACTCCAGACGTTCGTCGCAGCCCACATGAATTCGTTGTTGGATCCGGAATACACTTTGAGATACGCCTGACTGCTCGCAGCGCCGGTCCATCCCTGAATATTAACATGAACGGCGTATGGATAGCCGACCGTTCCGGTTCCTCCGGTTCCTGCAATAGAGTTGGGTAAATAACTCACCGTGATTGTACCCTGGCCAAAAGCAAACGAACCTGCAAACAGGGCAGCGAAAAAAAGGGATAACCAATAGAGTGGGCGCATACGGGCCTTTCTGAACAATTAATCTATAAGAGGAGTGAATCCGGGTAAGTTGGTTTTAAGATAGCCATTCACTTCTTGAGTAGCAAGAAAGAAGGCCTGCTGCGGCTGTTTTCTTGCCGGAATCTCCTTACATTTCATTCGAAATGGGATGTTCCCACCAGCCGTTCTTAACCAGAAAAGGAAAATGAAGAAACATGGCAACCGTAAGGCCGTTTAGAGGACTCCGTCCAACCGCAAAATACGCCTCAAATGTGGCATCTCCGCCGTATGATGTTCTCAGTACAAGCGAAGCAAGGGCTGAGGCAGCCGGTAATCCGTTCTCATTTTTACACGTTGGCAAGTCGGAAATTGACCTGCCCGCCGAGACCGACATACACGGCGACCCCGTCTATCAAAAAGCAAAAGAGAACCTCGACAAAATGATTACAGACAGGGTATTGCAGCAGGATAGTAATCCCTGTTTTTATGTCTATTCCCAAACGATGGGCAGTCATACCCAGGCAGGTATCGTCGGATGTGTCTCGGTTGAAGAATACAAAAACAATACTATCCGGAAGCACGAATTAACGCGGCCGGACAAGGAACTTGACAGGACAAAGCATATCCTTGTGACACGTGCACAAACAGGGCCTATTCTCATGGCGTACAGAGCCAAAGCCGAAATCGATCATGTCGTTGCGTCCGCCCAGAGTACCATGCCGGAGTATGATTTCCGCGCATCAGATGGAATTCAACACAAGCTCTGGGTGATTCGGGAGAAAAGCACAGTAAGTTTGATTGAGAAAGAATTCAATGAGGTGGAGTATTTGTACATCGCCGATGGGCATCATCGTTCGGCAGCTGCCGGCCGCGCTGCTGAAGAATGTGCAAAGGCAAATCCGCGACACACAGGCAAGGAAGAATACAACTACTTTCTCGCAGTCATGTTTCCTCACAGTCAACTGAAGATTCTTGAATACAACAGGGTTGTCAAAGATCTGAACGGAAACACGCAGACCGATTTTCTAAAAAAGCTCGAAAGAGAGTTTGACGTTACACCATCGGGTTTAGCGGTTCAACCAAAACGAAAAGGTGAGTTTGGAATGTACATGAGCGGTACATGGCATTTGCTCAGCGCCAGACCTCATCACCTCACTTCATCCGACCCGATCGCCAAGCTTGATGTATCAATTTTGCAGAATAATCTTTTTGCGCCGGTTCTTGGGGCGTTGTCGGATCACTTTGGCCGGCGGCCGGTGCTGCTGGTTGCAATATTCGGCTCGGGGCTCGACTACTTCGCGATGGCGCTTTCGCCGACGATGTCGATACTTTTCATCAC
>CAZWIN010000204.1:0-5613 GCA_964633855.1 uncultured Chitinophagales bacterium | reverse complement strand
AAACAGTCTCCTCGTATTGTAGAACCTCAGCCTCAGGGCAGGCGCATCCGTGTCAGGCAGGTTGATGCATTTACTGATCAGCCGCTTACCGGCAATCCCGCGGGTGTTGTGTTGAACGCAGCGGGGTTGACAGACGAACAGATGCAAATGATCGCGAAGGAGGTTGCCGCGCCGGAGACGGCGTTCATTCTTCCGGCAACGCAAAAACAATGCGATTTGCGTATCCGCTGGTTCACTCCCGAAACAGAAGTGCCCTTATGCGGGCACGCGACAGTTGGCGCTTTTCACGCGCTTGCAGAAGAAAATATGCACGGGATGAAGGGCATGGGAAGCTACTCGTTCATGCTTGAAACACTTTCCGGGCCGCTGCCGCTCGCCGTCGAGAAACGCAAGACAGGAACAACGGTCTTCCTCGGCCTCAATGTTCCGGTGTTCGTCAGGGCGGGACAACATAAACTGGACGTGATGCGGCTTCTCGGCATCTCTCTTGAAGAATTCGAAAACCGCATGCCTATCGTTTCCGAAAGGTATCTCTTCGTTCCGCTGCGCAGGCTTCACACTCTGCTTGAGCTGAAACCAAACATATTTGCCTTGTCCCAATTTCTTACCAGCAGAAACCTTGACGGGCTTTGTGTCTTTACGCTGGAAACGGTTGAGAAAACGTCCGCTGTACATTCCCGGTTCTTTGCGCCGAACCTCGGCATCAATGAGGATCCCGTTACGGGCTCAGCCAACGGGCCACTAGGAGTGTACCTTTTCCAACAGGGATATCTCCAGCAGGCGGGGGATACGGTTTCCATCACGGGGGAACAAGGCGATGTTCTCGGGCGCAAGGGCCGCGTCTCCATTGAGCTTGTCGCCCGTAACGGTGCAGTACAGTCTGTCCGTATCGGCGGACGTGCAGTTACCGTTCTGAGCGGCGACATGTTGATTGGTTGATGAAGTTCTCGTTGTTCTTTTCCCCCATTCCCGCTATATTCGTCACACATAAGTCCGCCATCTTACCCCCGTTCGGAGATTGTATGTCGTTGAACTCGGTCATCTTTGCGCTGGTATTGCTCGCCGCACTCGGCTTCTTCGGTTGGAATGCCCGCCGGCTGATTTCCTACTTGCAGTTGGGGAAGAAGGAAAACAGGTTTGACCAGGCAGGCCGGAGGATGGCAAATGTGTTGAAGATCGCTCTTGGCCAGACAAAAATCCTGCGTGAACCGCTGGCAGGATTGCTGCACGTGATGATCTTCTGGGGATTTGTTGTTCTCCTTGTGGCCGTGCTTGAGTCCATCGGAGAGGGGTTGTTTGAAGGGTTTTCGTTTGCGTTTCTGGGGCCGCTTTATCCGCCGCTTATTTTTCTCTGCGATCTGTTCGGAACGCTCGTATTGCTCAGCGTCGTTGTCTCTATCCTGCGCCGGCTGTTCGCACCACCGAAACGGCTGCAGGTTTCCGGCCATTCCAAATGGGATGCGATACTGATACTTTGCCTCATCATGATTGTGATGATAACAATGTTCGGCCAAAACGCCACGAACATTGCAATGGGTGCAGGGCATGCAAATGATGCGCGGGTGGTTTCGTACGCGCTTGCCGGAATGTTCACTCCGGAATCCGCCCGCGTGTGGCACTATGTTTTCTTCTGGGGCCACATGCTGACGGTCCTCGGATTTATGAACTACCTTCCATTCTCCAAGCATCTGCATGTCATCTCCTCGGTTCCCAATGTCTATTTCTCCGACCTGACTCCGAAAGGCGCATTGCAGCCTATCAATCTTGCCGATGAAACGCTTACCAAGTACGGTGCAACCGATATTGAGGACCTGACATGGAAGCAATTACTGGATGGATATACTTGCACCGAATGTGGAAGGTGTTCATCTGTTTGTCCGGCGAACACCACGGGTAAAATGCTCAGTCCAAGAAAGATTGTTGTGGACGTTCGCGCAAGGACGCTTGAAAAGGCGCCGCTTCTTTCCGCCGCTAAAAGCAATGGCGATGCAAGTGCAAATCAGGAACTGCTCCAGCACCAGCTTCTGGACAACTTCATCACCGAACAGGAACTGTGGGCGTGTACGACATGTATGGCGTGTGTGCAGGAATGTCCTGTGATGATTGAACATGTGGATACCATTGTTGACCTGCGCAGAGGATTGGTGCTGAATGAATCCCGTTTTCCGGAAGAATTGAAAGCGACATTCTCCAACTTGGAGAGAAACTTTACTCCGTGGGGCTTCGGCCACTCTGCCCGCGCAGATTGGGCGGAAGGGATGGAGATACCGCGTATGAGCGACACAAAAGATGCGGAAGTGCTCTTTTGGGTCGGGTGCGCGGGCGCGTATGATTCGCGCTATACAAAGGTCACACAGGCATTTGCAAAGCTGATGAAGATGGCGGGAATCAAGTTCGCCATTCTCGGGACGGAGGAAAAGTGTACAGGCGATCCGGCACGACGCATGGGGAACGAATATCTTGCGCAAACCCTCATCGCGGAAAATGTTGCCGTGCTGAATAACTACAACGTGAAGAAAATAGTTGTCACATGCCCGCACTGCCTGCAATCACTTGGCAAAGAGTATCAGCAATTCGGGGGTAACTACGAGGTTGTGCATCATACGACATTCCTGGAACAGCTCATTGACCAGGGGCGCCTGAAACTCTCGCCGGAAAAAAGAGCGACTATGACATTCCACGATCCCTGCTATCTTGGCCGGTACAATGATGAGTATGATGCGCCGAGGAATATCGTCGATATGCTTGCGGGCAGCCGTGTGGAGATGAAGCGGTCGCGGGATAAGAGCTTCTGTTGCGGAGCCGGTGGCGGACAAATGTGGATGGAGGAGCGCGAAGGAAAGCGCGTGAACATCGAGCGTACGGAAGAAGCCATAGCAACCGGCTGCGGGGTTGTTGGTACGGGCTGTCCGTTCTGTATGACAATGATGACGGACGGCGTCAAAGCCAAGGACGCAGCAGAGAAAGTTCAGGTGAAGGATATTGCGGAACTCGTGTTGGAGGCGATAGAGCAATGAACAATGTGCAGACACATACCGTTTTACCTGCACCTTGAATCCTGAATCCCATCCTTGGTCCATCAAGGGCAAATGCGTTCTCATCACCGGCTCGACCGACGGCATCGGCAAAGCAGTAGCCACGGAACTGGCGGAACGTGGAGCCCATGTTGTAGTGCATGGGAAAAGTGCAGAACGATGTGCTGATACAACTGCAGAGATTCAACAACTTACCGGGAACACTGCTGTCGAATGGACTGCCTGCGACTTTGCATCGCTGCAAAACGTAAGAACGATGGCATCCCAAGTCAGGGAACGCTGGGGCAGGCTTCAGGTTCTGGTGAATAATGCCGGCGTGTATATGAAGCAACGTGCTCTCTCGGAAGATGGCAATGAAATGACGTTTGCCGTCAACCATCTCTCGCATTTTCTTCTGACAAACCTTCTCGTTCCGCTGCTTCAGAACAATGCCCCGTCACGCATCATTAATGTTGCATCTGTAGCTCATACGCGCGGGCATATCGCATTCGACAACCTCCAGGGTGAGAGAGAATTCGCCCCCTATGAAGCGTATGCTCTCTCAAAACTCGCAAACGTGCTGTTTACAGTTGAGCTTGCCGACCTCGTGAAGGATTCCGGCGTGACGGTGAATTGCCTGCATCCCGGCGTTATTGGAACAAAGCTTCTGCACGAAGGATTTCCACAACTCTCCGGTGCTTCTACACAGGAGGGAGCCCGAACAATTGTCTATCTTGCAAACTCCGAAAATGTCTCCGGTCTGACCGGCAAGTACTTCTCCAATATGCGCGAAGAAAAGCCCTCAACGTACGTCCGCGACACGAAACTCCGTGAACGGTTCTGGAAGGTAAGCGAAGAACTGGTGAAAGCGAAACGTGTAGCTGCCTGAACAGAAGAGAGCGTTGATGTGAACGAACCATACATGACATATATCGTTGCCGCTATTGCACTCGTCGGTGGGTGGATTGCGTTCAAAATATTTAAGAAAATCATGGTCGCGTTCCTTGTCATTGGGCTGCTGATGCTGATAGGATTGGTTGTCCTATTTAAGATCGTTTTCTAGTCTACAGCCATCAATCATAAAATCGTACATCACTCAATATGTCTCATACCCCGTTCCATTACTCGTTCTTTGTGAAGGATCTTGAAAGCTCACGCCGCTTCTTCCGTGATATCCTGGGTTGCAAGGAAGGGAGAAGCACGGATGCCTGGGTGGACTTTGATTTCTATGGCCATCAGATTTCAACTCACGTTACGGGACAAATGCCCGAAACCAGAAACACTGGACAGGTGGACGGCATACCGGTTCCGATGCCTCACTTCGGGTGCATCCTTCCGTGGGATGAGTTTCATGCACTTGCGGGCCGTTTGAAGAGCGCCGGGATAAAATTCATCATCGAGCCGCGTTTGCGCTTTGAGGGACAACCCGGTGAGCAGGCCACCATGTTCCTCACCGATTTCAGCGGCAACGCACTGGAGTTTAAGAGCTTCAGGCATCCGGAGAATGTGTTTGCAAGGTAGGATACAGGATGTAGGGGTTAGGATGTAAGGTCAATGGATGCTGAATGAGATTTGCTGACGTCGTTATTATCGGGGCGGGAGTGACGGGCGCAAGCGTTGCGTATCACCTTGCTCTGAAAGGCTGCAAGAATATCGTCATCCTTGAACGTAATCCCGGCCCCGGACAGGAAAGCACAAGTAAAGCCACCGGCGGCTTTCGTGTGCAGTTCGGGACGGAGATTAACGTAAAGCTCTCATTGCTTGCGCGGCAGAAACTCCTCCACTTTCAGGAAGAGCTTGGCGTTGATCCGGGATTTCAGCAACACGGATATCTTTTCCTCGTTGAGGATAAAGAACATCTCGCCTCGTTGCGCCATGCCATGGCAATCCAGAAGTCCGCTGGTGTTGACGACGTTTGCGAACTCAAACCTGAAGAAATATCAAAGCTCAATCCGGCAGTACAAACACAAAACCTCATTGCCGGAATATTCTGCCCATCGGATGGTTTCATCAACCCGATGAATATCCTGCGTGGCTATATTGAAGGCGCGCAACGATTGGGTGCGGTCGTGCGGTACGGCGTTGATGTTATCTCTTTCAAGAGAATGGCCGGTAGGATTGACGCTATTCAGACTTCGGTGGGAGAGATTTCCGCTGCTACAATTGTGAATACAGCCGGTGGATGGGCCGGAGTGATTGGTGAGCTTGCCGGCGTGAACATTCCCATCGTACCGGTTCGTCGCCAGGTGGCGATTACGGAACCGTTCAACGGATTGCCCGCCTCCATGCCGATGACAATTTTTCTCAATGACGGATTTCATCTGCGCGTCCGCGACGGGCGGGTTCTTCTTCTTCGTCCTGATGATACTTCAGGCACGCATCGTTTTGATACTGCATTTGATGAGCGATGGCTGGATGCTGTTACTGCCCGTGCTCAACATTGCGTCCCATGCCTCAAAGCAACGCGCGTCGATCGAGAACACTGTTGGGCCGGGCTTTATGAAATGTCCCCAGATAAGCACGCTTTGTTAGGACGAGTTTCTCCCCTTGAGAATTTTTATATCGCCGGCGGTTCTTCCGGCCACGGTGTGATGCACGC
>CAZWIN010000203.1:4099-5636 GCA_964633855.1 uncultured Chitinophagales bacterium | reverse complement strand
ACGACGGGCTTACCTCCACAATAAAGTAGTTTGCAAGATTCATCGAGTTTCCACCGATACCAATAGTCCCGAACGAACCAACCGAATCATGAATCGTGATGTACGGATCGGAAGTGCGTAATTTGGCTGCAACGTTGGGGGCTGTATCCTCGCCGCCGTTGTTGATGGAAAGGTGAAGAACAACCGTCTCGCCCGGATCCATACGTGAGTTGGCAAGAGTTGATCCGGCGTCATTGACAACAGAAGAAACATACGAAAGCACGCAACCGGTGACTCCCAGATTCACGATGTAGTCCCATGAATCACTACTGCTGGTGACGTGCAGCGTGAAGGAAAGAACTTGTCCGACAGGACAAGCGGGCTTTACAAAAATATCAAACGGCGAAGCGCCGGGCACTGTGTTGCCGGAAGCAATACTTCCGAACGATACGGACGAAGAAGTGAGCACAGTAGCAAACGTCGTATCCCCGGATTCCAGCGTCGCTGTCACTCCCGATGAGGTAAGCGTTCCCCAGTTTTTGAGCGAGAACGTGACCTGACAGTGTTCGTTGGGGTTTACCTTGCCATCGGTGTTGCCATCCAGGTCAACAACTCCCGGCGTGCCCTGAGGGGCAACATGTTCCGAGGCCACTACGGCATTCACCAAAGCTTCAAACGGGATAACCGATGTTGAACGAGCAACCAACGAGAGCGTATCCAAAGCAAGAGGCGTTGCATCAATAAGTGCAAGCCCGTTAGCATCTGTTGTTCCGACTTGATAGACCGTATCGCCGACAAGGCACACTGAAACGCCTGCAAGAGGTGTGTTGGTCGCCGAGTCCTTCACCGTCACCTGAACCTGGTTGTACCCGACTGCAATCTGCGAAGGATATGTCACCGTAATTTTCTTCGGGGTGTCTTTCCAGATATGAATGCTGGGATCACCGAGAATACAATAGATGCGGTAATGATACTCCACCCACGGATCGCTGCCATAGCTGTTATACAAGTATAGTTTGCCGCGTAACAACGCTTCGCCGGGGCTTTCCATGCCTTCCTGGAACATCCCGACATATATTCCCCTGTCGATTTTGTTGTTGTACGTTGTGTGTGTGTTGGATGTCGGGCCGACGAAGGCAACCGCTCCGCGGGGGCTTGCAATCGTTCCCATCTCCACCCATTCTTCCCCAAAACTGTTCCCACCACTCGCCTCGAACATTGCCACTCCGCAACCGATGCTCGTCACAAACGGGAACATCTGTCCGTTGTTGATAGTCTGCACGTCGGATGTATGAAACGGCAGGCAGCTTGCCTGCCATCCGTCAGTCCAGCCCTCACCGCGGTAATTGAGGAAACCTCTCCCCGCATTAATAGCAGCAATAACGTCACTTACACCGTACGTACATGAGGCGTCGCTCATCATGGTATCAACCGAAATGAAGCCGCCGTCATTCAACATCAGGCTCGCCGTGAAACGCTTTGTGCTTATCTGGGATTCATAGGCATTGTTCGAGCAGACAATCCCGGAGCTGGCCATGCATGGTGTCGCGATTGTCCT
>CAZWIN010000203.1:0-4089 GCA_964633855.1 uncultured Chitinophagales bacterium | reverse complement strand
ATCCCCTTCTTGAACCATTGTTGATTCGCTGTGTAAGGCGTCTGTTCATACTTCAGGAACTTGTTCTCCATAATTCCCAGGCGGACACTCGTCTGGTGCGTAAAGCGCCCCACCATCAATTCAGGGAAGAAGTCGTTCCCCTCAAGCTCAACAAAATAATCTTCGTTCGGGAATGTGTAGTCGTAGGAGACCAATGAGATTGGAAAGTACCCGTCATCCCCAACCAGCAGTACATGCGTCGGAGGGTACGTCCAGGTGTTATAGGCATTCAGGATATAATTTTTGATGATAGTGGGATCCGTTGCATTGGCTCCGATCTCGCTGAACTTTTTCGTAACGGTGTACGTGCCTGTCTTGTGACGCCACGCGGTGTATTTCTTCAACGTATCGGCGTATGTATCGGGGGTAATGACAAGCATAACGTCGCGGCCTGTCTCAAGCCCGCCGTACATCCGGTCCAACACGTTCTGGTAGTTCAGAATGGAACTACGATAGAGCCTTGCAAAAGACGGGGCAATCGGTTTGCGCGCATTGCTCTTCACATTGACCGCTTGCCCGGCACCGTACTTCACTTTAATGGTAATGGAGGAAGAAACTCGCAACTCTTTCTTTGCTGCCACATACTGCACCGGAAAAATCCTCACCCTTGTCATTCGGAAGTCACGGAATACCACCGGCTGCTCGATAGTTACCCGTTCCTGCGGAAACACAGCGTTTGATTTGTAAGCCATCGCAGATTCAATGTAGCCCGGTTCCGGATCGCCTTCTTTCCAGGTCGGGCGCGCCGGAGGAAGTTCGTAACCCGAAAATGTATACGTTTCGCCAAGCTCCACTACCTCCACTGTTATTCCCGCCTGGTCCGGTATGGCAAGCGTCGCACTTACATACGGTACTTCCGGACTTCCAACGTCCTGCATTGAACTTTCTGAACGGAGATCAATGTTGGTGTATGACTTACCACCAGCCTGCAAGGCAGATACTTCAAAGCCTGAGAGTTCAACCTTTACAACGGTTGAATTCGGTGTATCGTCAAGTACCGTTACCTTTGGAGCGTTTTGGGAAGACGGAGCATCGCCAAGTGTAACCCACTGGCTTTGTGCATTGAATACATACAGTGCCGACAGGATAAAAACAGACACTATGCGTTTCATCAGAGTAATCCTTCAACTAGAATGGCGGGATGGAGACAACAAGCAAGCCTTCAACATCGTCTGCAATATACAAGTATTGCCCGTCAGTGGCGAGGCCCCTGGCAAACTCGGTATCAAGTACCCCCATCAATTGAGGCCGGGAAGGTGTGGCTACGGAAACAACCTGCAGGCCTTTGGTTTCGGTAGTGATATATGCCCTTCCCCGATCGTAGATGATTTCTTTGGAATATCCTTCCAAGGCACAACTTCCAACAACATGTATGTTGGAAGTGTCGGAGAAATCAACGACCTGGAGCCCGGCGTAGCCACATGCCAGAAGTGCTACATCCGTGCCGGGGATTATCGCTACATGCTCCACATAACCGGGAGTGTCTGTCCAACCGATAAGCGGATAGCCGCCGAATCCATTACGCATATCACGGATGTCGTACAGCGCGAACCCCATTTCCCCGCATCCGACAAGAAGCCGGGTGCTATCGGCGGTTGTGGTTACTGTTCGGGCAAATCCCGGCGTATCTAATGTTCCGCGGATATCAGGGTCAGTCGGAGCGCTGATTTCCGCAATGCGCACTCCCTGCTCGCTCACTGCCGTAAAGAGATAATCGCCAAAGAGATGAAATGATCTTGCCGGTTTCATGGAAAGATTTGATGCCGTTGTAAATGGCTCGGCGGGATTGGTGGCATCAACTACACTGACGCCGAAGGTGCCGGCAGCAACGAATACCGTGGTGCCCTTCACTGCAACTTTTGCAGAGTATCCTCTTAATTCGTTTGAAGCAATCGAAAGAAGCCGTGGATGCACCGGGTCGGCAATGCTGATAATCGCCACGCCGCCTTCTCCCTGGGCGATGTATGCAATGGTGTCTTGGAGTGTAATATCCTGCGCAAAGCCGGGCGTCTCGTATCGGGCTACGATGTTGTATCCGGCCGCCGGCGGCGTCAATGATTCAGGTGTGTTTGGCTCCGTGCAGGAGAGCCCGAAGACCCCGGCTATCATGCAAACACAAATCCACCGCGTTGATTTTGTCTTGTGTTGCAAGGCGCTAAAAACGGATTTCATAGGTTACTCCGAGTCCGATAAGATAGTTTCGATAATCTTTTTCATTTGAGACATACGGTTCGTTCACAACCGCGGTTGTTTCCGCATCGCGGTAACGCCACTCATACGATGCAGCAACGGTGAATTGCGAGAGCTGAACTGCATACCTCAGTTGAAGCCCGTAATCATGATCTATTCGTCCGGCATGTAGAGGATCAAGGTCCAGATAGTGTGTGGAAGTGAACACCCTGCGTGAGTATTCACCATCCACAGAGATGGATGAAGGAAGCCCGAATGGCTCGTTAAGTTTCAATGTGATGCCGGCGGAATAATCGTCTTCATCAAAAGAGCCGTCGGAATCATCGGCAACATTCTTCGATTCACCCGGCTGGTCAATTCCCGTCGCGTCAGAGGAGGTGAACTGATAGCCTGCAGAGACGCGTAGGTTTTTCAACACGGGATGTGAGACTTCAACTCCCCAGACGGAATTGCGGCTGTCGTATTCAGTGAAATGGGAATTGTAAAAATACCGAGCACGCGAAAAGGAAACGGCAAGCCGCGTGTTTGTCCACAAGGTATGTTGAATCAACCCGCCAACATCCTCTTTTGTAAAATCATATTGATGAAACGTCGCAGGAGTGTAGCCGTAGAGGTCAACCCAATCCTCGTCGCGGTAATGCCGCACATAGAACTCGGGCGTCCAACTGTACATCATCTGAATTGAGGTTCTCTCCGGCAGCATTTGTTTGACCAGAAACCGGATATTCATCCAGTTTTTTATGCTGTTCCTGAGGTACACACGCTGGTTGATCTCGCCACCTAGTGTGGTTGACAAGCGGGGAAAAAGATCAAAGTCCCGCTCTACACGTAATGATGGACGCAATATCGCATCATCAATGCTCTTGATATGGAAACGGCCGGGGTCTTCGCTGTTGGTAAACCTTCCGATATACTTATCGGAATACTTGAGGATGTTATTGTCGTAGGATATTGCAAGCCCAACCTCAAGCGTCCAGGGACGGTTCGATACTTGCGCATACATTTGGGCACACGAAACCCAGAGGAACAGGATGAGCCATCCTCCTCGCAAAATTGCATGCACGGTTTTCTCAAACATGGCAGCGGCTTGACCACGCAGGAGGTCAGAACCCAAACTCAATGCCCATATTCACCTGGTGAGTTTGGTATCTACCTGCTTCACCGGAATCCTCAAGGTTTGTAGAATTTGCCTCCCATGAATACTCAACATACGCGTCAATGGCATTCGTGAGTTGGTAGTTCAGCTCGTTTGTTATCATATAGAATCTGTCAATCCTTCCGAAATGATATTTATCTCCGTAGAACGTCGGAAGGTGGTTGTTACGGAAAGCATCAAATGCATAAACTTTGCCAGAGAGGTATTCCTGGTATTCGAAGGTGAAATCTGTCCGCAGTGTAATCGGCACTCTGAGAATGTTGCGGAAGGACAGACTTGTCCCAACCCCAAAGCCATGAGAACGGTACGACGTATCAGTAAGGCTATCGGAAAGATTCCTTCCTTCTGCACGTGAAAAAGAAAACACATACTCACAGTGTACCCGGAGTGGGGCCAGCAGCTTGTAACTTGCATCCATAATAGCCCGGTGTGTTGAATTATCACGTTCGTGCAATTCAGTGTTATAAGTAATCACCGAATTTTCGTATCTGGCGGAAGCAGAAACCTTCTGAGAGAACGTGCGGCCAATTTCAAGAGAATACGATCTTCGTTCAAATCTTGCCTCTGTTGTTTTCAACCATACACTTGGGCGAAGTGTAAGGTCTCTGTATGTCAGGTTGCGGAGGTAGTACTTTGGCAGCATAGCGATGGAAGCGGACAAGTAGTTCTTCTTTGCGAATGTCTGCCGGAGCTCAATCCCCCAC
>CAZWIN010000202.1:0-5679 GCA_964633855.1 uncultured Chitinophagales bacterium | reverse complement strand
TGCCGCGGGAAACACATGCCGGGCGATCGCGTATGACCTTCGGGGCCATGGGTTGAGTATCGTCGGGGACGGGCAGTTTACCATTGAAGGACATGTGGACGACCTGATGGGATTGCTTGATCATTTGGGCATTGGAGTGTGTGTGGTAGTGGGGCTTTCCATGGGCGGATATATTGCCTTGCGCGCACTCGAGCGCAACCCGGAACGCTTCATTGGTGCAGTACTCTGCGATACGCGCAGCGAGGCAGACGGAAACGAAGGAAAGCTCAGGCGGTTTGGCGCCATAGTCAACGTAAAGAAACACGGTTCGGCGGAATTTGCGAAGGGGTTTGTTCAGGCCGCCTTTGCACCGCAATCGTTTGCAGCACGGGCTGATGCGATCAGGCGCATTACAAAAACTATTGAACACACATCTCCGCTCAGCATCGCAGGAACGCAGCTTGCACTCGCCTCACGCACAGACACAACAGCCGCACTCCCTAACATCAGAGTCCCTACGCTGATTCTTGTTGGCGAACAGGATGTCATCACTCCACCCGCAGCATCACGGGCGATGCAAGAAAAAATACCGGATTCAGTATTGCATGTTATTCCCGGAGCGGGCCATTTGAGCAACCTTGAAAACCCGGAGGAGTTCAATAGGCTCTTACTGGCATTTCTCCAAAAGGTCACACACCGTCACTCATAAACCGAGAAAGGGGCAATAGCCCCTTTCTCGGTTTTTCACATACCTTTTGCGGCAGACCTGGCTATTACTGAGGTAGCCTCAAAAATACTGTTGTTAAAACAGCGTATAGATGAATGGGGCCAATGCCGAGCCCTGTGTAAAGACAAGCAACAGGCCGAGCAACAGAAGCATGAACACAATCGGCCCCAGCCACCACTTTTTCCTGGCCTTCATAAAAGACCAGAGTTCGCCGACAATTCCCAACTTCCCTTTCACTGCCATGCTGATGATCTCCCGACTATTAAGCTAAAATAGGTTCTCGTATCTTGCTTTATCCACTGGAACCTGTTCTCTTTTGATCCAGTATGTTGTTGCCGAACGGTCTATCTTCTCATTAAGAATATCTTTGCCGAACAACCTCATCACTAACCCGATAGGAGTCAGAATGAGATAATAGAATATGCCGAGCAACAGGCGAGTATACAGCCATCCAAGCGCAAACGCCAGCGTCATCCATCCCACATGCAGCGGCTTCATCAGCGGATATGCGACATGGCTCAGCGCAAATAATCCGGCGCCTATGCCAAAAAACCATTTCCAGCCATTCGCGTTCCATCCCTGGCTCCAATCCCATCCTGACCAGCCGCTGATGTGGCTGTGTTTCAGCAACAGGAATATCGCAACAACACTGCCGGCAATCAGAAATGCCTTTCCGGTTTTCCTTACGGCTTCGTGCGACTTGTCTATTTTCTCAATCAAGTTCGAACTCCTTCATCCAGTCTGAATCCTGGGTGATTGGCTTTTGATCCGTCTTGGCAACAATAAAATTGCCAATCACAAGGTAATCCATGTGTGTGCGGAGAAGGCAGCGATATGCCTCTTCGGGGCGGCAAACAATCGGTTCACCGCGAACATTAAACGACGTGTTGATGATTGCCGGGCACCCCGTCTTCTTATAGAATGCATTGATGACATCATAATATAATGGATTCGTTTCCTTATGTACGGTCTGGATTCTGGCCGAATAATCCACGTGGGTCACCGCAGGTATGTCAGACCTGGCAACATTCAGTTTATCTATACCAAACAGCTGCTCCTGTTCCTCGGACATCTTGATTCTCCGGCCTTCAACAACCGGCGCTACCAGAAGCATGTAGGGGCTGTCACTGTTCATGTGAAAATAATCGGAGACACACTCCCTGAGCACGGAAGGCGCGAATGGCCTGAATGATTCGCGGAACTTGATCTTCAGGTTCATCACCGATTGCATTTTCGTCGAGCGAGCATCGCCAATAATGCTGCGTCCGCCCAATGCACGCGGCCCGAATTCCATTCTCCCCTGGAACCAGCCAATCACATTCTCCTGGGCAATCAGATCAGCCACTGTTTCCACCAACTCGTCCCGTGTCACCCTGCGATACACAACTTCGTTCATCTTGAGGAATTGTTCAATCTCCGCATCGGAATATTCCGGGCCGAGATAGGATCCGCGCTGGCTGTCATGGAGATTATCTGCCTTTCGTGGATTGCCAAGATAGGCGTACCAGGCAAAGAGTGCGGCGCCAAGCGCACCACCGGCGTCCCCCGCAGCAGGTTGAATCCATAAATTCTCGAACGGCCCTTCTCTGAGTACCCGGCCGTTGCCAACACAGTTGAGAGCCACACCGCCAGCGAGGACAAGGTTTTTCTCACCGGTCTGCTTGTGAACATGCCGCGCCATACGCAACATAATCTCTTCTGTAACCTCTTGAAGCGAACGGGTCAAATCCATCTCGCGTTGGGTGAGTTTTGATTCCTGCTTCCGGGGAGGGCCGCCGAACAACGTATCGAATTTCTTGTTCGTCATTGTCAGACCCGCGCAGTAATCAAAGTACTCCATATTCATCTTGAATGACCCGTCTTCCTTCAGGTCAATCAGATGATCGTAAATTGTTTGCACGTATTTCGGTTCACCGTACGGAGCGAGGCCCATCACTTTGTATTCCGCGGAATTCACTTTGAAGCCCGTGAAGTAGGTAAATGCTGAATACAACAACCCGAGCGAGTGGGGAAAATTCATATCGCCCTGGATGGTCAAGGTATGCCCGTCGCCAACACCGTAGCTTGTTGTTGACCATTCGCCTACCCCGTCCATCGTCAGGAATGCGGCGCGCTGAAATGGCGAAGGGTAGAATGCCGATGCTGCGTGAGATTCATGGTGTTCGGTGAATAAGATCTTTCCGTCATAATTCAAATCACGGCGGATGAGGCTGGGAATCCAAAGTTTCTCTTTGAGCCAGAGCGGCATTGCCATAAGAAAAGATTTGATGCCGTGTGGTGCGTATGCAAGATACGTCTCAAGAATACGCTCAAATTTGATGAGCGGCTTGTCGTAAAAAACCACATACTCGAGGTCGTTGGAAGTGATGCCAGCTTCTTTCAAACAATAGGCGATAGCATGGGAAGGAAAATTGAAATCGTGTTTCTTCCTTGTGAACCGTTCTTCCTGTGCAGCCGCGACAATCACTCCATCCTTGATAAGGGCGGCGGCGGAATCATGGTAGTAACAGGAAATTCCAAGAATATACATCTGCTTCCTCCTCAATCGACATGTGTCAACAACAACATCCTGCAATGCGCCTACGTTTGAAACGACTTGATATACTCAACGAGCCGTACACAATCTTCAAGCGATTCCACCGGCTGCGTCCTTCCCCCTTGGGCAGCAGTCTCATGATGTTCCTGCACACTCTTCACTCCAAACCGGTGCTGCCGGATCTCTTCAATGCTCTTTGCCGCTGACGCAGCAGCCGAGAGCGTGCTGATAAACGGCACCTTGTGCTCCATTGCCGCCCTGCCAATCGCGTGCTCATCCCGCCGCGCAACCTGTCCAAGCGGAGTATTGATGATCAACTGCACCCAGCCGTTGTTGATGATATCAACAATATTCAGGGTGCCCTCGCCTGCCTTCAACACAGCGCGGTTCGGTATACCAAAACCGGCCAGGAACTTGGAAGTTCCCTCAGTGGCAATAATCTTGAACCCCAGCCGGACATACGAGCGGACAATATTCACCGCCCGCTCACGCTTATCATTCTCATTCAAACTTACAAATACTGTGCCTGATTGGGGCAATTCCATGCCTGCTGAAATAGAGGCTTTGGCGAACGAAACACCAAAACTTCCTGAAATTCCCATCACTTCCCCAGTCGAACGCATCTCCGGACCGAGGTAATGATCGGCCTGAGGAAATTTTGGGAAAGGAAAAACTGACACCTTGATTGCTACATGTTTTGCCCATCCTGACCCGTACAGGTCAAACTCCTTCAGCTTTCTACCTACCATGAGTTTCGCAGCAATCCGGGCAAGCGGCACTCCGGTTGCTTTACTTACAAACGGAACGGTGCGCGATGCACGTGGGTTGACTTCAAGTACATACACAATGCCTTTGCGCATTGCGTACTGGATATTCAAAAGTCCCTTCACCTGAAGAGCAAGCGCAAGCTTCCGTGTGTATGTAATGATGGTATGAAGTTGCTCCGCCGTAACAGAGTACGGAGGAAGCACACAGGAACTGTCACCTGAATGAACGCCTGCCTCTTCAATATGCTGCATCACCCCGCCGATGTGTACATCTTCCGTATCACAGATGGCATCAACATCAAACTCGTAGGCATCTTCGAGAAACTTGTCAATAAGAATCGGATGCTCGGGCGAAACATGTACCGCCTTTGCCATATAATGCCCCAACGCCTCATCCGTGTAGCAGATTTCCATCGCGCGTCCGCCGAGTACATACGAAGGACGTACAAGCACGGGATACCCGATGCGATGAGCAACCCTTAACGCATCCTGAAGATTTGAAGCTGCGCCATAAGGAGGACATGGAATTCTTAATTCATCAAGCAGCTTGCCGAAGCGCTCCCGGTCCTCTGCGAGATCTATACCTTCGGTAGAAGTACCAAGAATTTTTATGCCATTGGCCTCCAAGGCCTTCGCAAGTTTGAGCGGTGTCTGCCCGCCAAAGCTGACTATGACACCATCCGGCTTCTCCTGCTCACAGATATTGAGAACATCTTCAAGCGTGAGCGGCTCAAAATAGAGTTTATCCGTTGTGTCATAATCTGTGGAAACCGTCTCAGGATTACAGTTTACCATGATGGTTTCGTAACCCTCTTCCCTCAGACCCATCACTCCATGCACACAGCAATAATCAAATTCTATCCCCTGGCCGATGCGGTTCGGGCCGCCGCCAAGGATAATCACTTTCTTCTTGTTTGAGCGGACAGATTCATTTTCCGTTTCGTAGGTGGAATAGTGATACGGCGTTTCAGCAGCAAACTCAGCAGCGCAGGTATCAACGGTTTTAAAGACAGGCTGAACATCCAGTTGTTTTCTTAACTCCCTGACAACCTTCTCATCAATGTGCCAGATTTTTGAAAGTTGACGATCCGAAAAACCGAACTGCTTCGCTTTCAAAATTATGTCCCGCGTAATCGGCTTTATGCCGTGCGATACCTTGTCAGACAAGGGCATACCCTTTCAATTCCTGTTCAAGGTCCACAATCTCTTTGATATTGTTCAGAAACCACGGGTCAATGCGTGTAATCCTGTGCAGCTCTCCCACACTCATTCCAAGTTGCATCCCGTACCGGAGATGAACGACCCGATCCGGCCTCGGGAGGCGGAGGTACTCCACGATTTTCTGTTTCCATTCAGCCCGTTCAGATTCCGAAAGCTTCTCAATCTCAAACGCATCTTTGCCATCTGCACCAAGCCCGAATCGACCCTGCTCCATTGAACGCAGCGCTTTCTGAAGCGCTTCCTTGAATGTCCTGCCGAACGCCATGGCTTCACCGACAGATTTCATCTGCACACCCAACGTATCATCTGCACCTTTAAACTTCTCGAAATCCCATCGCGGGACTTTCACCACACAGTAGTCAATTGTCGGCTCAAAGGATGCCGGTGTTTGTCGGGTAATATCATTCGGGATCTCGTCGAGCGTATAACCAACCGCAAGTTTCGCTGCG
>CAZWIN010000201.1:0-5705 GCA_964633855.1 uncultured Chitinophagales bacterium | reverse complement strand
TGAAGAAATTACTCAAAGATGCCCTGATGCCCGTAGAACATTCGGGCTTCAAGGGAAAGGATCAAGAAACCTGCCTGCTGTACCCGCGGGGTTTGAGGACAAAACAGTTTCTCCTCGTTGGCGGCGGAAAAACAAAGGAGATTACCCGGGAGAAGTTGAGACGCTTGTCGGCCACGGTTGCAACATTCGCCCAGACTCATAAGGTCAAATCGCTGGCGTTACTTGAACCGGGGCCGGAAATCATGTCCGGATTGAAATCGGATTTAGGTGATAGCATCTGGAACAGCATCGGGCTCGCCCTCGGAGAGGGGGCAGCATTGAGTCAGTATCAGTTTGATAAGTACTTCACTATTGATGATAGAAGAAAACATACACTGAAGGAATTCGTCCTTGCCTCGACAGACAAGAAGCGTGCCGCTGAACTTTCCTCCGGGATGAAACGGGCTGCTCTTCTTTGTGAATCAACATTCGTGGCACGAGATCTCGAAAACGCCCCGGGCAATGAAATCTATCCGGAAACACTTGCCCAACGCGTACGACAGATTGGCGAAGAATCCGGCTTTGGCGTAACGATACTTGACGAAAAGAAAATCCGCGAACTGAAAATGGGCGGGCTGCTCGGCGTGGCACAAGGAAGCGACAAACCACCAAGATTTATTATTATGGAGCATAATGCAGGCAACACAACCTTGCCAACAGCCGTGTTGGTGGGAAAAGGAGTGACATTTGATTCGGGCGGCATCTCCATTAAACCGTCCGCCAATATGGCAGAGATGAAAATGGATATGTCGGGAGCTGCAGCAGTCATAGGGACGCTGAAAGCAGCGGCAGCACTGAAGCTTCCACTTCATCTCGTCGGCCTTATTCCGGCAACAGAGAATCTTCTTGGCGGATCGGCTTTGAAACCCGGGGATGTCATTACCCACTTCAACGGAAAAACATCAGAAGTGGATAACACCGATGCCGAGGGAAGATTGATTCTTGCTGATGCCCTGTCGTATGCCTCAAAATACAAACCCGACATCGTGATTGACCTTGCAACTCTTACCGGAGCCTGCGTTGTAGCTTTGGGCCATCACGCAACAGGAATGATGGGCAATAACCAACCGGCTATGGATGCCCTGAAGCTATCCGGTGAACGTACGTACGAACGTGTGTGGCAACTCCCGATGTTTCAGGAATATGAAAAACAAATCAAGAGCGACATTGCTGATGTGAAGAATGTCGGCGGACGTTGGGCAGGAGCTATCACGGCGGCATTGTTTCTGAAACACTTCACCGGCGAATACAAGTGGGTGCATCTGGATATTGCAGGAACTGCCATCATGGAAGAAGCATCTGAGTATATTTCCAAAGGCGGATCAGGAACAGGCGTCAGGCTCCTCGTAGATTTCCTTCAGCATTGGAATCAGACCGAAACGCAAGTACACTGACCGACACAGAATACAGACCAAAGAGGATCGTATGTGGAGAATGATGTGTGTGCTGATGGCGGGACTCCTTTTTGCCCCCTCTGAGTTTGCCCAAATTCCTCGCCGTACGACCGGTGAAGAATCTCAATTCATTTTTTTTGAGGCTGTCAGCCTGTTCACGCCTGACTCAACCCTCTCGAGAGTGGACGTCCATTACCGGATTGATGAGAACTTCTTCATCGCTTTGAGAAACACAGAACCCTCGTTTCCATGGCTATTCAAACGAAAAGGAGAAATACTCATTGAATTATTGGACTCCACCGGCACATCCGCAACACGGAGTATCAACAGAATAGAGTTGGGAGCCAATACCGGAGAACGTACCGATTCCGCAACAACGTGGTATCAAAAAATAGTTTCCTTTGAAGTCCGGCCCGGAGCTTATACATTAGCCATTGAAGTTTCAGATCTTGAATCCGAGCGAAGATTCATCGACCGCTCGCGAACAGTTGATTTGACAAGGCGTACACATACAAGGCTGACGGCCTCCACACCGATTCTCCTCTTCCCGCTAACGGACAGCAAGCCAGAAGACACTTCATATTTTCTCCCGCAACATTACGGCGGGAATGTTCTTTTCGGTTCCGGGGGAGCATTTCTTCTCCAGGTTCGTTCCAGATCACAAAAGCGGGATGATGTTACTGTACGATACTACATCAAGGAGCAAAGCCCTCCAGACGAGGAACATATCAATGGCGCCTTGGAGGAATCTCCACTTGTACTGCAAGTCAGCGCCTTTCAGGCCGGACTCAAGGTGGATTCACTGCACAATCGATATACACTTGTATCCGGGGCAGGGCCGGAGGGAACGTATACAATAGCAGCGCCATTGCCGTTACAACAGCTCCCTCTCCGACAGTTTGAACTCACTGCGTCGGTTCATATCGGCAACGACTCTGTAAACATCACAAAGGCCTTCCGTACTGTCTGGCCGGATATGCCACGCTCGTTGCGGAATATTGACTTGGCACTTGATGCCCTCAGATTTATCACCCGGAGGAACCAGCTCGATTCTCTCAAGGATGGCCCATTCGAATTGCGACGGAACAATCTCGAATTGTTTTGGAAGGAGAAAGATCAAACTCCCGGCACTTCATACAACGAAATCATGGCGGAATACTATCGCCGTGTTGATTATGCGATGCAGAATTTTGGGACATTGAAAGAACCTGATGGTTCAAAAAATGACCGTGGCCGCATTTACATCCTTCACGGCCTGCCGACAAAAACCGAGCGAAATCTGAGTGCATCAGCGGGATATCAGGAAGTCTGGACATATGAAAAGCTCAAGAAGAGATTCATCTTTGCGGATGCATCAAAGTCGGGACTGTACGTGCTTATTTCCACACAGCATTTGTAATGGCGCACTCTTCAGGAAAACCCGTCATAGCGATAACCGTCGGTGATTGTAATGGTATCGGCCCTGAAATCGCGCTGAAATGCATACTCTCACAGCGTGTAAGAAAGCTCTGCATACCTTTGCTGGTTGGCCCGCCGGCAGTATTTCAGTATTATGCCCGACGATTTGACCTGCCGGTGATACTCGAGCTGTACAAAGACACTCACAACTTGTCAGGAAACCGGCGGCTGGCCTCCATCTTTCCTGTTGACAGCAATACGGTTAAGATTCACCCCGGCGTAAACTCTCCCTCGGCTGGGCGGATTGCCGCACATGCAATAGCAAAGGCGGTTGAGTTGGCGCAAGCAGATATGGTTCAAGGCATTGTGACAGCACCGGTATCCAAAAAAGCACTTCACTCTGCTGGGATTTTATTTCCGGGTCAGACAGAAATGCTCCAGCATCTGACAGGTTCCAACAATGTGGCCATGATGCTCGTTTCACAAACAATGCGTGTCGGCCTGGCAACCATTCACATTCCTATCCGCAAAGTTGCCTCCGAGTTACGCGGGCAATTGCTTCAGGAGCGGATTTCCGTTATTCATAACTCATTACGATTGGATTGGCGGATCCGCAAGCCTCGGATTGCTGTTCTGGGGCTCAACCCACATGCAGGCGAGAATGGTGATATTGGGACTGAAGAAAAGCTCATCATTTCTCCGGCTATTGAAAAACTGCGCAAACGCAAGATGTCCGTTGAAGGCCCGTATTCTGCCGACGCTTTTTTTGGCAGATATAAACCCGGCCGATACGATGCCATCGTTGCAATGTATCACGACCAGGGGCTTATCCCCCTGAAGATGAGTTCGTTCGGCACGGGAGTGAATTTTACCGCCGGGTTGAATATCATACGCACATCCCCGGACCACGGGACGGCCTTTGACATTGCCGGCAAAGGAATAGCCAATCCTCAAAGCATGATCGAGGCAATTACCCTGGCAGTGGATGTTGCTCGCAATAGAAAATCAAGGAAGGTCTCATGAAATGATCAACCTTTCGGATGTCAGTGTTTCATTTAATGGGAACACGGTGCTTGATCAAGTATCACTTCAAATCAAACCCGGAGAGTTCGCGTTTCTTGTCGGCCAGACAGGAAGCGGAAAAAGCACTCTTCTCCGGCTGATGTACATGGATCTCAAGCCCGCAAAAGGTGTTGTCACGGTCGGCAAGTACATGTCTTCAAATATTGAGGAGCGTGAAAAACCGTATTTACGCCGTACTCTCGGAATTATTTTTCAGGATTTCAAACTCCTTGACGACAGAAATATTTATGACAATGTAGCTTTCACTCTTCATGTCACGGGCGTTAAGAGCAAGGAGATCAAAAGGCGTGTACTTCATGCTCTTGCGGACGTGGGCTTGAGTCATCAAAAGTACAAAATGCCACACGAGCTTTCCGGCGGGGAACAGCAACGGGTTGTGGTCGCACGGGCTCTTGTGAATGATCCGGAGTTCCTTCTCGCAGATGAACCCACGGGAAACCTTGACCCTGCAACATCATTGGAAATTCTGCAATTGCTCAGGGATATCAATACGCGGGGAACTGCGGTGATTATGGCAACACACAACTACGACCTTGTGCGAAGAACCAATGAGAGAATTATGCAGGTAAAGGGCGGGAAGGTGTTTGATGTGGAGATGAAATAGGGAGCAGTCGTGAGATTCAATGGTCAGGGTTTTGGTTTCACCGCCTCCACCCTCTTTATTTCCGGGATAGCCTTCATCAAGGTTCGCTCTACTCCGGCCCTCAGCGTCAATTGAGACATCGGGCAGATGACGCATGTCCCAACCCACTGTAATTCCACGATACCCTCTGGCCGGAAGCGTACGAAGCTCACATCCCCGCCATCGGCATTGAGATAGGGGCGGATTTCAGACAACGCCTTTTCTATTTTTTGCTCAAAGTCCATTCAACCCTGTTCCGAACTACTGCATGAGCTGTATATCAACTGTGGCAGCAGTACCTTGCGTGGCATTTCTAATGCTCACCTGGGCGGCCATATTGCGTGCAATCTGTCGTAAAGCTTCACCTTGCACAGTGAACCTGTCATCAACAACAACGGGTTTGCCTGTGTCTCCGCTCTGCCGGATGCTCGTATAAATAGGAATTTCACCGAGGAATGGCGCCCCAAGCTCTTCAGCCGCCCTTCTCCCGCCGCCGTTGTCAAAAATTTCATCCCTGTGTCCACAATGGCCGCAAATGTAGTAGCTCATATTTTCTATAATGCCTAAAATCGGGACATTCACCCGCTCAAACATTTTGAAGCCTTTGCGTGCATCAGCAAGAGAGATATCCTGCGGCGTTGTCACGATAACCGAGCCGGTCAGTGGGATGGTTTGAACAAGTGTCAGCTGGATATCACCGGTTCCGGGGGGCAGATCAAAGAGGAGGTAATCAAGCTCACCCCAATCAACATCGGTGACAAATTGTTTGACAGCGCCGCTAACCATAGGCCCGCGCCAAATGACTGCCTGCATGGGGTCAACCAGAAAACCGATTGACATAACCTTCACTCCCCAATTCTCCATCGGCTGCAGTCGGTTGTTCTTTACTTGCGGACGACCGGTCACGCCCATCATAAGGGGGATACTCGGGCCGTAAATATCAGCATCAACGAGCCCGACTTTCGCGCCATCCCTTGCCAATGCTGCGGCAAGATTGACAGAAACCGTTGATTTACCAACCCCTCCCTTTCCAGAAGCTACGGCAATGGTGTTCTTTACGCCTGGAAGAACCTCGACTCTTTGCTTGTTATCATGCGATGTCACTTTTGAAGTCATTGACACCTCGATGTTGCCTACTCCATCAATACTGTCGCGCAATGCCTTGATCG
>CAZWIN010000200.1:0-5726 GCA_964633855.1 uncultured Chitinophagales bacterium | reverse complement strand
TGTGCCTTGGCTGCCACCTCGACAAGCCTGATGTGCGTAGCACAATGTTGCCGTCTACAGGTTTCATATCCAGCTATGAGAATAGCGTTCACGGGCAGGCGCTGAAGAATGGCAATGAAACGGCAGCCACCTGCTCGGATTGCCACGGCAGCCATGAGATGAAGAAAGGGTCGAATCAGGATTCGAGGGTGGCAAAGGGCA
This sequence comes from uncultured Chitinophagales bacterium, assembly GCA_964633855.1. Taxonomy (GTDB): domain Bacteria; phylum Bacteroidota; class Ignavibacteria; order UBA10030; family UBA6906; genus CAZWIN01. The sequence continues at coordinate 5,525 of CAZWIN010000200.1, read as the reverse complement.
GGATCGCAGCAACGTGCGGGCGCTGTCACATAGAAATCATGAACCAGTATTCCGGTAGCATCCACGGGAAGGCAATGGCGAAGGGCATTCTTGCTTCAGCAACATGCACTGATTGCCATGGTGAACACAACATTCTCTCTCCAGAAGATCCGCGTTCACCTACAGCGCCCCTCAATATCTCTGCAAAAGTGTGTTCACCATGCCATGCTTCGGTAAAGCTCACGGAGAAGTATGGGCTCGCGGGAGACCGTTTCCAGAGTTTTGAGGACAGCTACCATGGCCTCGCCGGTAGGGCGGGGAAAGTAGAGGTCGCAAATTGCGCCAGCTGCCATGGCATTCACGATATCAAGCCATCGTCAGACTCCACATCACGTATACACGCACGGAACCTGGCGGCAACGTGCGGATCATGCCATCCGGGTGCAAACGAGAATTTTACCAAAGGTGCTGTTCACGTAATTACCACAACGGCGGGCACAGACGAGGTTCTCTCATTCGTATCGACGGGCTATATTATCCTTATTGTTGCTATTATCGGCGGTATGGTGATTCACAATCTTCTTGATTTTGTGCGGAAAGCCCGGCGAAAATTGCTTCAACGAAGAGGATTTCTTCCACGACATTTCCCCGGCCACAGGCTGTATCTCAGAATGTCGCTCGGTGAACGTGTGCAGCATGGATTGCTCCTCGTAAGTTTTGCGGTTCTTGTGTTCACAGGATTTGCATTACGGTTTCCGGATGCTTGGTGGGTCGAGCCGCTACGCGCAATCAGCCCCATGGTATTCGAGTTGCGGAGCATATTCCACAGGATTGCCGGCGTGGTGATGGTGGTTGTCGGCAGCTACCATCTTTACTACATCTTTGTTGTTCCCAGGGGGAAGCAGTTGCTCCGCGATCTTCTGCCGACGCGGACCGATATTTCCGATGCTATCCGCGTTCTCAAGTACAATCTTCACCTCTCTGAGACGAAGCCCGCATTTGGCCGCTTTAGTTACATTGAGAAGAGCGAGTATTGGGCACTTGTGTGGGGAACCTTGGTGATGGCGGCAACAGGTGGAATTATGTGGTTTGATAACACGTTCCTTGGTGTTTTCGGAAAACTGTGGTGGGATGTGGCCCGCACTATTCACTATTATGAGGCATGGCTTGCGACGCTTGCAATCATTGTCTGGCATTTATACTTCGTGATTTTCAATCCGGATGCCTATCCGATCAATCTCGCTTTCTGGAAGGGAACCCTCACCGAAGAGGAGATGGAGGAGGAACATCCCTTGGAACTGATGAAGCTGAAGCAACAGGAGGGCCTCCAGAGTGCATATGCGTCGGGTGGGGGAGTCGTTCAGGCTGAAAGAGAGAAGGAAGCAGGGCTCTGATGAGTGCTTTCAACGCAGGAGTTGCCAGGTCTCTTCGTGCGCTTTCCAGGAGGAATGCAGAAATCATAGCTTTCGTGCTGCTGTTGGGGGTGCCATTGACATGGGCACAGGAGAACGATGAATGTCTTTCTTGCCATGGGGAAAAAGGGATGACCGGACTACGGAACGGCAAGACAATTCAGGTATTCGTGGATCAAAAAAAATTTTCTGGCAGCGCACATGCTGCGTTAACATGTGTCTCCTGCCATTCGGATTTGGCTGGTACCGAACTCCCGCACCCCGAAAATCCGTCTGGTGTGGATTGTGGAACCTGTCATGGCGAGGAATCAGCTCTCCACACAAAATCGCTTCACGGGAAAGCCGTCGAGAGAGGCGATCCTCTGGCGCCGAAATGCACGGACTGCCATGGGGTTCATGATATTCTGCCCGCGGGAAACAAGCATTCTTCTGTCGCGCCGCTGAGAGTACCATTCCTCTGTGGAAGGTGTCACCAGGAGGGTGCCCAGGTACAACGCCAGAGGGTCATCCATCAGGACCACATTTTGGAAAACTTCTCGGAGAGTATTCATGGGGAAGGGCTGCTAAAGAAAGGGCTGGTTGTAGCGCCTAATTGTGCATCATGTCATACACCACATTCCATCCTTCCACATACTGATCCGGCATCGTCGATCAACAGAAAAAATATCGCAGCAACATGCACGCAATGTCATGCTGAGATCGAACAAGTCCACCGCAAAGTGATCAAGGGAGAGTTGTGGGAAAAAAAAGAGAATGTCTTGCCGGCGTGCGTTGACTGCCATCAACCACACAAGGTACGGAAAGTGTTCTACTCTCTTGGGATGTCAAATGCGGATTGCATGCGTTGTCATGGAAATAGGGAAATCTCGTCGCGGCAGGATGGTCGTTCGCTTTATACGCAGGAGGATGAGTTAAGCCATTCCCGGCATTCGAAAATCGCGTGCAGTCAATGTCACGTGGAAGTTAATGCCTCCCATATCCGGCCGTGTGAGACCATTAGCAAGAAAGTGGATTGCTCCTCATGTCATGCTGAAACGGGACAACAGTATTCGAAAAGTAGGCACGGGCAGCTTGTTACAAACAATGACCCGAACGCCCCCTCATGCAAAGAATGCCATGGCACACATGGAGTGAAAGGCAGGTTGCAGCCCGAGTCCCCGACCTTCCCCACCAATATTCCCCTGCTTTGCGCCCGCTGTCATCGTGAAGGAGAAAAGGCGGCAGTGCGCTACAAGGGTGAACAACATGACATCATTTCCCATTACACGGAGAGTATCCATGGCAAAGGGTTAATGAAAAGCGGCCTGACCGTGACCGCAACTTGCACGAATTGCCATACTGCGCATAGCGTGCTCCCCAAAACGGACTCGGCGTCGAGTGTGAATCCGGCAAATGTTCCGACAACCTGCGGACGTTGCCATCATGGAATAGAGGAACAGTTTGAACAGAGTATTCATCATCTGAAGGTGGGCAAAACGGACAGACAATTGCCGGTATGCAGTGATTGCCACAGCGCCCATACAATCCAGCGGGCTGACGCACAAGGTTTCAAACTGGATATCATGACGAAATGCGGCCGCTGCCATGAGAACATAGCGAAAACCTATTTCGATACCTATCACGGGAAAGTCTCTCAACTTGGGTACACTAAAACAGCAAAATGTTATGATTGCCACGGCGCACATGATATTTTGCCTGTATCGGACCCGAAGTCGCATCTAAGCCACGACAACGTTGTCAGCACGTGTAAGAAGTGTCACGAAGGAGCCACAAGGAGATTCGCAGGCTATTTGACTCATGCCACGCATCATGACCCGGAAAAATATCCCTTGCTTTTCTGGACTTTCTGGGGCATGACTGGGCTGTTGGTTACCACTTTTGTTTTTGGCGGCGTGCACACAATTCTCTGGTTGCCGCGTGCACTGCAGATGAAGCGCGACTTAAAAAATCACAAGTGAGAGAAAGATGTTGAGTGTATGACACACGTCCACCCGGAAGCAAACAAGTCAGGAAGTTTCTCCAGCGAGAACGGAGTGTCGGGAGAAAAACAGTTCCTTCGATTCTCCCGCTTGAATCGGATATTGCACATTATCATGATTGTCAGCTTCATGAGCCTTGCTCTCACCGGGATGACTCTGAAATTTTCATACACAGGATGGGCAGTATTCCTTTCACGTATGTTCGGAGGCTTTGAATCGGCGGGGTTTATTCACCGTTTTGCCGCCGTACTTATGGTTGGGATTTTCGTAACACATCTTGCGGACCTCGTCCAGCGCAAGCGCAAAGATTTCGGCTCCTGGAAGTCCCTTCTTCTCGGTCCGGATTCATTGCTCTTTAACAAGAAGGATCTCGAAGACCTGATAGGAAATGTCAAGTGGTTTTTGCACAAGGGACCGCGACCCGAATATGGTAGATGGACATACTGGGAGAAGTTTGACTACTTCGCAGTCTTTTGGGGGATCTTTGTTATTGGCTCGACCGGGTTCATGCTATGGTTTCCTGAATTCTTTACACGGCTTGTTCCAGGCCAGGTGTTGAATATCGCGACAATTATTCATAGTGACGAGGCATTGCTTGCAGTTGGATTCATTTTCACAGTGCATTTTTTTAACACCCATCTCCGTCCCGAAAAATTCCCTATGGATATAGTCGTCTTCACAGGCCGAATGGAACTAGAAGAGTTCAAGAGGGATAAACCACGGGAGTATGAGGATCTGTTGAAGTCTGGAAAATTGGAGAATTATCTGGTTGAACCCTATCCACCCATTGTGATTAGGTCTGTACGCGCATTTGGCTGGACGGCACTTACAATTGGATTCAGCATAGTGCTGTGGATAATCTATGCAATGTTGTTTGCATATCAATAAGGAGAATTCTATCTTGACAAGCCGTCCATCACATGCTAACCTTGATAGGGTCCAATGAAACGCATTTTCCCAACCTCATTTTACAATTTGGTGACGCTGGCCGGAGCTGCAATTGCCGCAGTCAGTTTCGGCCTCATCTTGTTCCTTGTCCTGCTGGAAACACTTTCAGAAACACCGAAACCATATATGGGGATCATTGCCTTTGTCATTCTCCCGGCGATTCTGATTATGGGCCTCGTGGTTGCGGTGATGGGAATTGTGCGGGAACACCGCCGTGAGCGGGCGGGGAAACCCCACGGATTACACTTGCCTCAGATTGACATGAACAAACCGAGCCATCGACGGGCCGTAGTCTTGTTCGGGGGGGGAACAATACTCCTTCTGCTTTTTTCCGCCTTTGGTAGTTTCAAGGCATATGAGCACACCGATTCCGATCAGTTTTGTGGAGAAACCTGTCATACCGTTATGGAACCGGAGTATACTGCCTATCAATACTCTCCTCATGCACGGGTTGGATGTGTAAAGTGCCATATCGGTCCAGGTGCTGATTGGTTCGTCCGGTCAAAAATTTCTGGATCATACCAGCTGTATGCGGTTACGTTCAACAAATATCCGAGGCCTATTTCTACTCCCATTGCAAACCTGCGACCGGCGCAGGAAACATGCGAACAATGCCACTGGCCAAAACACTTTTACAGTGAAAAACAGCATGTCAACACATATTTTATCTCGGATGAACAAAACACGAAGTGGACGCTGGATCTTCTGATGAAAATCGGCGGAGGGAATATTGAAGCAGGACCTACATCCGGGATCCACTGGCACATGAATATCAACAATGAACTTACATACGTAGCTACCGATTCTCAACGGCAGGTCATTCCGTGGGTACGTTCGCGTGGGCCGGACGGAAAGGTGGAGATATACCGGAGTACAGACGGGGCCCCGGGCGATGCGGAACTTGCAACGATGGAGAACCGCAGACTCGACTGTATTGACTGTCACAATCGGCCAACACATATTTATCACCCGGCAGCGCGTTCGGTAAATCATGTGATGACGCTTGGTTGGATTGACCCGAAATTACCTAATGTCAAGAGCACAGCAGTGAGTGCACTCGAGGCTCCCTATAGTTCAAAACAAGCGGCGCAGGACAGCATCAAGCTTTCGATTCAAGAGTATTATAAGAGCAATTACCCCGACATAGCGCACGCGAAGGCGACCGAGATCGACCGCGCAGTAGCCGAATTGCAGAAGATTTACAGCC
>CAZWIN010000199.1:0-5782 GCA_964633855.1 uncultured Chitinophagales bacterium | reverse complement strand
AGAGAGATATTGGCTTGAACATGATCCCTGAGTCTCTCTTCACCAAACTGTTTTCCATGAAGATTCGTCTGCTCGGTTAAACCATCGGTGTAAGAAATTAGCAGGCTCCCGGGTGGAAACGATTCCGTATGCATTTCGAGTTGAGGCAGAATTGTGCATACGCCGAGTGGAACGGTTCCTTTTGCCGGAGAACGGATTGCCCCTCCCGACCAGACCAGAGGCGGCGGATGTCCTGCGTTGACATAGGCAAGGAGCTGGCTAGAACTATTGACCTCTGCCACGAAGAAAGTGTCAAAGCTCTTCTTGTCCCTGCTTTGATAGAGAAGTGATCGCGGGACCTTGATGAGTATTTCATCCTTTCCTCTTTGCTCCTCAACATTTTCCGCCCCATTTACAGTCGTAGGTGTAAACACATTACCCCTCTGCCTTCGCGGGGCGTTTTTTCGCCCTCAGTCGCGTGAATATTAACGATATGATAATGAGCACCGAGCCGAGAATAAGAAATGAGAGAATCCTATACGTTGGTTCAAGCTGGAAAATCCCGATAATCAAAACGTACATCACCGCGAGAATAAGAGTAAGGTGGCCCATCCAGCGGTACTTCTGTGCTTTGATGATTAGGTTTATCAGATAGTAGAACATTGCCATTCCAACCCATGCGAGTCCGACGTACTCATGTGGGACAAGGTGATATAGCGAATAAGGAAAGACAACAAGGGCAGAGCCAAGATATGCGTTTCTCATGAGCTCTGTCTTTAATTCCAGCCGATCCTGCTGCCAGTTCAGGATGCGAGCACTCGCAAGGGCGACAATGCCAAACCCTATACTTATACCCGACTCTTCTTTTGCAACAAAGAGGTACCCGGCGACCATCATGAGGTAGATAAAGAAATTTGCAACTACAATAAATCGGGACCTGAACCAGATTGCTGTTGCCACGACCAGGAGGCTTTGAGCGGAGAGCCAGACAAAGACCCCGGGGACCGGAAACAGTTTGATAATGGTGACGCTTAGAGACAGGTATCCCAGGATAACGTAGGCAAAAGTTGAAAACTTGCTCTTTTCCACAATCCAGAACGTAATCGCGACTCCCAGAAATACCATTGATGCAATCAGGTGGGATTCAATTTCCGCTCCCGGGAATGCGACGAGGATTTGAAGGAAGAATAGGGCAAAACAACCGACACCATTCAGAAATGAAGAGATGAATTCTGAAACACCCTCTGTTTCCTTCTTCGGTCGGAAGAGCGTACCGGACGCGAGAACGACAGCGTACACGAGAAGTACGTATGGTGATATCCATGATGATGTCACCAACTCAAGCCTGTGTCCCAGAATTGGATTGCTGAGCATCCAAATAGAATGAGTCAGATATACAAGGACTGTCCCGAAGACAAAAACACCGAACCACTCATGACGTACGCGGGCATACACGGTAAGAAAGCAAAGAAGAATGAGTAAGGTCAGCATGAACCAGGTGCTTCCAACCGCGATGGCCGAGCCGAAACCCGTTGCAAGCGCCAGTGCAAATAGAAGTGGGGAGGCTCTGCGGAAAGCCACGACAAAGTTGACCGCAAGGACCAAGACGAGTAGAATGACCCCGGTGAAGGATGCAATGTCCAGTGCCGGCTCTGTACCAAAGTAAAACAGGCGAAGAGTGGTGAAGAATAAAAGGGCCATGGCGGCCCCCCGCAGATATCGTGATACGGTATCGAATGAACTTCGCCAGACATGGGCAAGCAAGAAAATGCCTGATGCCAGTACATACCCGAACAATCCCGGTGCTGCGGCAGGCATATTGTCATAAGGGAACGTCAACAAGAATACGATCCCGATTGCAATGACCACGATTCCCACCTTGGCAAACCAGTTCTGACCTACCTCAAACTCAAGGTCATCTTCCTCAGTTACTGCAGGACGATGAACAGAGGGGGTCAGGTTCTCTGCAACAGGTGAACTCTCCTCGGTCGCAGGACCTATGCCGAGATGGTCTTCAATGCGCACAATCCTCTCTTCGAGCTTGCGGAAGTAGTCGCCCAGAGCGTCCTCGTTCAGGTTCTCAGTGTTATTATTCATCGTCAAAGTGATCTCCTCTATAGGTCTGCAGGTCTGTCATCAAAAGCCTGACGTTTACTGAGCGGCCGCGCCCATCAAATCCCGATAGATACATCATTTCCTTGACAAGTGGTGAAACGATCTCAACGAGGAAGTGGCACGCTACTGACATGCGTTCATTAACCAGGATCTCCGTTCAAGGTAGTTGTCTGATCAATAGAGGACTGGGGAAAAGGATTTATCCCCCATATTGGGGGCGGAAACCTGGCGAAAGAAAAGAACAGAAGATCTAATGAGGTAAACTGAAAGTAAGGTAATCAGCAAAACCAGGATTGTCAATATCGCATAGTATGCTGACACGGCCCTGACCAAGCCCGGTGAAAAACGTGGAATTGGCAACGTCTTAGATGTTTCACCGCAGTAGTGACAGTTTTTTGGTCTGAACAAAATCACCGGCCTGGAGCCTGTAGAAGTATAAACCGCTTGCAAAACCGATTGCATTCCATTGTACCGACTTGGTGCCCGGGCCTTGAATCTCATTCACAAGGAATGCGACTTCCTGACCGAGGAGGTTGTAGACTTTTAGTATTATCATTTGACGATTGGCAATTGAATAGCTGAACGTGGTGATCGGGTTGAAAGGGTTGGGATAGTTCTGGTTCAGTATGAACCCTTTCTGCAATGGGGGTTCTTTGATTGAGGTAACCAACTGGTTATAGAATACGGACACGCACGGTTGTCCTGATACCCCAACAACAAGGTCAACGTGTTCATCGCCATTGATATCACCGAACGTTAAGGCTGTGCCAACATTGGGTGAATCAAACTGCCACGACGGAGCAGCGTCGAGCACCCCGCCTCTGTTGAGGTATATCCGGAATTGACCTGTGGAAAACTCCGCGGTCGCCAGATCAGGATCGCCATCTTCATCAACATCGGCCCAGGCGAGGTCTTGTGTTCCGTGATAGGGGTTTTGTGATTGCCACACTGGGTTTGTGCCAAGAAGGCCGCCTGTGTTACCGTAGACCTGGGTGGGGATAGATCCCCCAACAGCCAACTCCTGAAAGGCATCGCCGTTGATGTCGGCGCAGGCGATTCCTTTTTGTCCCTGTGTGGTGTTGCCGATCCATGAAGGAGTGTGTTCGACAAATCCGCTGTCGTTGATGTACACTCCGGAATGAAACGCAAACCATTTTGAAACAGCGAGATCCATGAAGCCATCATTGTTGATGTCTCCCCAGGCGATGGCGCTGGATATCTCATTAGCGCTCGAGCTCCATGATGGGATCCGTTCCAACACACCGTTGTTATTCATAAAAATATATACCGGCCGGTTGGGGTTTGGTGAAACACCCTGATTTGAGGTTGCGACATCGATATCGCCTTCATGATCAAAATCGCATACGGCAACACCGGTGGTCCATGTGCTTGTGATTGACGTCCAACCGGGGAGATGAGAGAGCGTGTCGCCTGCCATTCCAAAATAGATTGCATCCGGCGGGAATGAACCATCTCCGTTCCCGGCAAAGATATCCGGGTGCTGGTCGTTATTGAAATCCGCAATTCTTACCTCTGTTGCCGATGTTGAGTCCTGTGACCACCATCCCGGGGTTGATTGCAGTTGGTTACCTTCGTTATAGAGAACGAACTTGCGCCAATCGGTGTACGGGGGGAAGCTCTGCGATCGGTAGCATGCGACCGCCAGATCCGGGTCGAGGTCGTTATCCAGATCCCCGAGGGTCAGGCCACCGACCTGCATTCGAAGATTACAATTGCCGTCAGGCACTAACCCGAAGGGAACAAGGTCTGTAATAGAACCCACGGCGTGGACTTGGGGTGATGCGGCAATCGTTGTGTCAAGACCATCGGCGCTGATTTCGATGCGGGTTTGCCCGGAGGTAGAGTTGATAAGGAAGAAAGACACGAGACATCCAAGTAACCGGAATGATTTCACAGGTTCTCCAATACACTTGATCTGACATCATACATGTGAAGACAAGCCCATTGAATCAACCTGACCATCCAACATTCGCTGGGGAGCAACAGAAATCGAACAATTGCAGCACGACAAGCTTGACGAAATATGCATTTTCGGATTTCGAAATGCAAGGAGAGAGTCTTGGGCAGCAATGCAACAGGATCCATCTTGCATCTTCAGTCCCGTTGCATTACATTTTCAGTAGAATTTTCATCCTCAACGCTGTCCGACCTGTTCTTTCTCTTCACATTGCCACACCATTTCATTTGTTACAATGCTCTTCTGCAGTCATTTTTTGGGGTAACCGGGGTTGTGGACGACTTATAAGGAGGTGGGTGGAGGCTAAGCACAAACTTTCCCACCGATTCACATTATCATGCAATTACGAAACTAGGGATTAAGCAATGAAACGTATCGGTATACTTACAGGGGGCGGCGACGTCCCGGGATTGAACCCATGTATTAAAGCGGCGGTGTTCCACGCACAGGATGCAGGGCTCGAGATCGTTGGCATCAGACGCGGATGGGGAGGGTTATTAAACTACGATCCTGATGGAAAGGAAGACTCGACACGGTGGATTCTTCCATTGAACAAAGTAAATACACGTACAATAGATCGTTCAGGCGGTACATTCCTTCACACCTCCCGTACAAACCCGTCAAACGTAAAAGCATCCGATGTTCCGGGTTTTTTGCGCGACCCGAAGCACGAAGAGATAAATCCAGAAACAAAACTTGATTTCACGCCTCATATTCTCCGTGTGCTTAATGCGCTCAACATAGATGCTCTGATAGCCATAGGGGGTGACGACACGCTGAGCTATGGCCTCAGGCTGCACCAGGAGGGTTTTCCGGTTGTTGCGATACCAAAGACCATGGACAACGATGTCTATGGCACAGATTTTTGCATCGGGTTTTCCACTGCAATTACACGCAGTGTTCATTTCATCACCAACCTCAGAACTTCAGCCGGGTCTCATGAACGGATTGCCATCGTTGAGTTGTTCGGACGCAATTCAGGGGAGACGTCGCTTATTGCCGCATATCTTGCAGGTGTTGATCGCGCCATTATTTCCGAAGTACATTTTGACCCGGAGCGCCTTGGCCATTTTCTTCTTGAGGATAAGCGCAGGAATCCCAGCAACTATGCAATCATGACCATTTCTGAAGGGGCACAAATGGTTGGCGGAAAGATAGTAGAGTACGGACAGATGGATGCATACGGCCACAAAAAATTGGGAGGTATTGGTGTCATCACAGGCGAGGCAATTCAAAGGATAACAGGAACACATATCATCTACCAACAAGTGGCGTACCTTATGCGCAGCGGGGAACCGGATGCTCTTGATCGCATGGTCGCGATCAGCTACGCAAACCTTGCGATTGATCTTATTCTCAAAGGGCAGTTTGGGATGCTGGTTGCGCTGTGTGATGGCAAGTACACGGCGGTGCCTTTGGAGACTATTTCCATGGGCAAGAAGACGGTTGATGTCAAGGAACTATATGATTCCGAGCAGTATCGCCCGAAGGTGGCCAATATTCTTGGCAAGCCGATGTTTCTGTATTAGATGAAATCAGATCTGCTGGCCAGGGACCTCACAAGAATGCATTATGCAGGCGAGGGAATTTGAATAGTGAGAATCCGAATCTCAAAATGTAAACAGAGCCGAATTCACCACCCTCGGTGCCCCTCTCTTGTGCAGAAAGGGGGAGGTCAAGAAAGTCCCCATTGCAAACATATCTTGTTTC
>CAZWIN010000198.1:0-5831 GCA_964633855.1 uncultured Chitinophagales bacterium | reverse complement strand
TTCTGCGTGATCGTGTTGATGAAATAATCCTGAAAATTCTTGGCAACCCTCGATACAAAGGCAACGCCGACAGCGGCGGCAAGAAGCTTGCCTACACCACGGAAAAACTGGTCCGAAGTATATTTGTTGAATTGAATCGCGTATTCATCAATGATATGACGGAATATCAGCGGGTCAAGCAGGGAGAACACCTGGTTAATTGCTGCAAGTACCAGGGCAAGCAACACCAGTTTCCAGTACTGCCTAAGATACGAGTAGAGAAGTTTCATATTTGAATGAGCAGGTCATACACTACGTTAGAAGGATCGGGTGCGGACATTCGCCCGATGTGAACAAAACAAAATAGCAAAGTTAGCAGAGAGTTGCTAAACAATAGCGTATCAGTGTTCGGTTGGGTCTTCAATAACTTCGTTGACTTTCCCTGCTGATATGGCTATATTTATTCAATGGGGCTGTAGCTCAGCTGGGAGAGCGCGTGAATGGCATTCACGAGGCCAGGGGTTCGATCCCCCTCAGCTCCACATATACATCAGGGGACGATGAGTCCCCTGAACTGTTTCCGGGCAGGCATGTTGCAGGTACCGCAGAGTTTATGTACTTTCATTCCACATGAGAACTTGCGGAGCATTACGTGGATAATCTTGGTGATGCATTTTCATACCCCTTCAAAGATAAGAACTGGTTTCCGAAGTTTGCTTTGGGTGCAGTTTTTATGGTACTATGCATTTTCATCGTCGGTATCTTCATCCTCGCAGGGTATTTCGTCCGTGTCACGCAAAGAGTCATGCGGCGTGAAGAGCACCCTCTTCCCGAATGGGATGATATTGGCGGAAAACTGATCCTCGGGTTTAAGTTTTGCCTGGTCTATTTCATCTATTGCCTGCCAATCTTTCTTCTATACATCCCCCTGCTGGCAATGATGGTTCTTGCTGCAATAACCGGCCAGGACGAGATGGCCGGGCTCTTTACAGGATTTTACGCGATCGGGGTTGTTATTCTGATCGTCCCCTACAGCCTGGTGCTCTATGCATTGATGCCTATTATTACCTACCGTTTTGCCGAACGAGAGAGCATAGGTGATGCACTTGATATTGCAAATATCTTCAGGACATTCAGAAGGAACTGGCAGAACACGTTGATTGTTTCATTGATAAGTATCGGCGTACATTCATTTGCCTGGGTTGGTATTCTTGGTTTCTTTGTAGGGATATTCTTTACCATCATGTATGCTTATCTGATTTCTGCGTACATGTACGGGGCATTGTACTTGGAACGTACCGGAGAGGGAGTCGTCGCTTAACGTGGGAAGAGTCTTACGCGGAATTGCAGCAGCATCATTATTCTTTTGTGTATTCTTTCTGAGTTGTAAAGACAACATCACAGATGAAGGGAGTCCCTCTGATGTTGTGTTTCCTGCCTCGGATGTCAGTTACAGCGCACACGTGCAAGTCTTATTCGATCAAACATGCGCTCTTTCCGGTTGCCATGATGCCGGAACCCACGAAAGTCCGCTCAAGCTGACTTCACACGGCAACACAGTGTTCGGAGTACCCGGGATTGTCGTGGAAGGATCACCCGACCAGAGCATTCTTGTCCTGCGCATCGAAGGGCGGCTTGGCCAGAGAATGCCCGTGAACAGAAACCCGTTAAATCAAAACCAGATCAACGGTATCCGTTCGTGGATTGCCGCAGGCGCACCGAACAACTGAAATCTCTACCCTGCCGACCGGGCATCTTTTCCCCATAACAACTTTGCTCTCAGTACATCAAAGTATGACTTGTCGGTTTTTTTAACGAGCCTGACAGTATACTCCGCCTTTTGAATGGAGATTTCCACCGGGGTTTTAAAAAATCCTGCTATCTGTCCATCAGCAGAAATCAACACTTCGTCTGTCGCTTCACTCACGACAAGCCGTATTTGACTTTGTTCCGGAATGACAAGCGGACGGCCACTGAGCGTATGCGGGGAAACAGGAGTAATACCGATAACTTTGCTTGTGGGAATCACAATCGGACCTCCGCTCGAAAGCGAGTACGCTGTCGAACCCGTCGGCGTGCAGACAATAACCCCATCCGCACGGAATGTTGCCGCAAACACATTATCAATATATGCTCCCAAATCAATAACACGTGAAGAGCGTGACTTGTCAACCACAATATCATTTACGGCATACAGTATCCTCCCCTGTAGCGCCGGAGAGGATGCACGAAGAACCAGCCGCTCTTCAATCAAGTACTTTTTTGCAACAAGATCGTCCGCCGCCTGTTCAATTTCATCCGGAGCCACCTCTGCGAGAAAACCGAGCTTGCCGAGATTGATGCCCAGAATTGGCGTTCCCCGTTTTCCGACCATCCGTGCAGCTGCAAGAATTGTCCCGTCTCCGCCAAAGGCAACTACCATATCCGACTTGCTTGCGCATTCCTCCACACTACCGCATGGATGTGAACCACCGGCAGAGGGTTGCTTCAGCAGCAACGACGCCAAGCCGTCCTCCAACACATACTCTACATGATGTCGCTGCAACCGGACAATAAACCGGTGCACTGCCTCACGGAGTCCTTCCTTCTCCAGGTTACCGATAATGCCAAGTTTCATGGCGTGTCCTTGCCCCCGGTAGCGGACTGGGGTTCATCTTTGTTAACTTCGTCTATGTAATTCAGTTTCAATTCACGGATGACATTTGCCATCATCATCTCTTCCTCACCGGAGAGATTCCCTTTCATTTTATCTTTGAGCATGTCGAGCATGTCAATAGTGCCCTGTGCAGCAGGAAGATTCCGCTCGATCTTATCTGTCACCGGGCTTTTAACTTTGCCCAACTGATGCATGGCCGCTTCATGTAACATATACACAAGTTGCGCTAGAAGAATCGCCTGCTTCTCTTTTTCGTCCATGGATGCTCCTATTTTTTCCCTAAACCGAGTTCCCAGAGTTTTGCATATTTCACAAATACATACAATGATGAGACAATGGCAAGAAGGAATCCATGGATCCCGTCAAGAAAGCCCAGCCTAAACAAAAACATTTTTGTGAACATGAATGGTGGCCGCAGCAACAAATCAACAAGCGATCCTGTTCTCCCTCGTGCCATCAGGTCTTTTGCCGCGAGCGAGGGGTATTTGTTGAACTTGTCGAAGTAATGATACAGCGTCGGATCTGTATAATGCAGGAGGTCATTCCTCAACGCGCCCGTATCGCCGTCAACAACAAGTTGTTCATGCACGTTCGTTTCCGTGAAGCGCGCCTTCCCGCGGCGGAACAAACGCATCACCCTGCCGGGATACCATCCACCGTAGCGTATCCACTTGCCAAGACAGAATGCCCTCCTCGCCACAGTGTAGCCTCCAACCGATGCTTCATTGCGATCCAATCATGATTGCATTTCCTTTGCAAGCTCAGGAGTCACGCGTTCATCTGCATCAAGCCAGAGCACCCATTCACTGCTCGCATGTTGAAGAGCAAAGTTCTTTGTGGCTCCATATCCCTTCCATTCCACCCGCAATACCTTGTCAGTAAATCGCTTTGCTACCTCAACCGTCTTGTCCACACTGCCGGAATCCACTACAATCAATTCATTTGCCCACTGTACGCCGGATAAACACTCAGCAATGTTGTGCTCTTCGTTCAATGCAAGAGTAATCACTGAAAGTGTTGCCATCAGGAATTCCTGTCCTTCGCACCCTGATGGAAATTCCCAAGTGCGAGCGCCATTCCCAGAGATGTCCACAACAGCAGCACGACTTCCTGATCGCCAAAGCTCCATTCGGTCAGGCCGTTCACCTGAAAACCGACAAACACGGCAAGAGAGCCCAAGGCTACGGAACCCGCAAACCATTCATGCTTCACACGACGAAAGATATTCCACTCCACCATGAAGATCTTTACAAACATCGCACACACCGCCACAAAACCTGCAATCCCCAATGTCACCAAGAACTGTATCATCATACTATGAAAGTGGCCATGCTGTGCAGGATCGCCCGGGTCCATATACTGGAGATATAACTCGTGCATGTCAATGTCGCCAATACCGAAGAGCGGATGATCGGCAACCATTCTCAAGCCTGTTTTCCACAACATAATTCGGGAGGCGTTCTCAGGATGATCCACATCGAAGATGCCACTGATACGATCCTGGACATAAGGAGAGCCGAAGGCCAGCACCAAAAGAACAATCGCGACAATAGGCACAAGCAGTTTTTTGTTTCTGACAAAGGCGATAAATACCGACCCGAGAATAAATGCAAGATAGGATCCCTTTGTCACGGTTGCATACAACGACACGAGAACAGGGATAATGCCAATCGCTGACCATACCCTGATGTTGCGTGGCGTTCCAGGATGGACAAGAAACGGCAACAGCAACAATCCTGCCATCATCATTAATTCCGCTGTGGTCATGTAAAATTGAAATATACCGAGGCGCGTGTTTTCAGCAGCATCGCCAAACAACAGTTTGAGGATGCCGAGGCTGCCAACAACCGCGGCAGTTCCAAGAAGTGCCGCCATAACTCGCTTGGCAACCGTTTCTGTCTGAACGTGAGTGGCAAACAGGTACACAACACTGATCAACAACAGGCGCTTTGAAAACAGCAGTGACTGTGCCTGGTTTTGGGAGAACAGTGTTGCGAGCAACTCCGCTGCTACATAGGCAAGAAAGAACAAATCCAGTGGCGTTGAGGTGACAATAAAACGGCGTCCTGCAACCATCGAAGACGCCCAGAGTATTCCAATTAACCCAAGCGCAATAGAGTTCACAGCAATAGAAATGAAAATTGAAGCAAGGAAAACATACATCAGCACAAGGATGGGCTTACGAAAGGCAGGCTGTTCGTCGGCTCCCGCACCAGCGGATACCTGTATGTTTGTTTCGCCCATTCCTAGACCCGGAACTGGAGGTCGTAGAGTTTCTTGTACAGGCCGCGCGCATTATTCAGAAGGTCTTTGTGTTTACCGAACTCCACTATCCTTCCACCTTCAAGGACAATAATCCTGTCAGCGTGCTGCACAGTGGAGAGGCGGTGGGCAATCACAATGGAGGTCCTGCCGGACATCAACCGTTCGATTGCTTCCTGAACAAGAATTTCAGATTCCGTATCCAGAGCGGATGTCGCCTCATCAAGAATCAATACCGGGGGATTTTTTAGAATTGCACGGGCAAGCGCAAGGCGCTGGCGCTCGCCACCCGAGATCTTTACGCCACGCTCGCCAATAACAGATTCATAGCCGGCGGGCATATCCATTATGAAATTATGCGCGTTTGCAGCTTTCGCCGCATCAATAATTTTTCCCAACGGACAATCATCCAGGCCGTACGCGATATTGTTCCGGACGGAATCATTGAAGAGAATTGTCTCCTGCGTTACAATGCCGATCATGTCGCGCAAAGACTTCAGTTCAACCAGCCGGAGGTCCATTCCATCAATCGTGATACTCCCCGAAGCGGGATCATAAAAGCGCGGCACAAGGTCAACAAGAGTTGATTTACCGCTGCCGCTTGGACCCACGATTGCCACAACTTCGCCTTTGCGGATCGTGAAATTAATATTATCCAGGACAATGTCCCCCTTGTCGTAAACAAACGAGACACCCCTGAATTCTATTGAAGAGGCGAACTCCGAAAGCGATACCGGTTGCGGCACATTTTTGATGTTCGGCTCCATATCGAGAATTTCGAATACACGGCGTCCGGCAGCAGTTGCCTCCTGAACACGGTTATTGACACTACTGAGTTCCTTGATCGGGGGCATCAGCTGGAAAATGGCAAAGAGGAAGCCGAGGAATTCACTGGCTTTCATGGTTTCATGAGTAAGGACCTGCATCCCGCCGA
>CAZWIN010000197.1:0-5845 GCA_964633855.1 uncultured Chitinophagales bacterium | reverse complement strand
CCGCCAGTGGAATAGAACTTGTACGTAATCGTACCGGAGAGCGAAGCAACTGTTTTTGTATAGATACTGTCGCCGTCAAGGTCGGAAAGCGTATCAACAGCCGTGTTCCAGCTGTTGAAATCACCCGGGACGGTGATGTACTCTGTAGCGGGGTTGAATGTTCCTTCGCAGATCTTCACCGCCATGTTCACCTGGAACGTGACCGGGTCCTGTGCGAAGGCTGTCCGTGGCGCAACGATTGCAAGCAATGCAATCATCGTCAGCACGGAGAGCTGTAGCCATCTGTTCATGGCAACCTCCTTGTGATTAAGTTGTGTGATGAAATAAATGAAAAAGACTGGTGGATGAAACATTCGGAACAATACATCGCTTGTCTCTTCTCCCCCCTTCCTCCTTTCATATTTTTGCTCATAGTGAGTGAACGTTGGTTGGTCATCTGTTTAGAATACAACTCCGATGGAGAATTTATGAATATTATCAAAGCGCCCGTATTGCTGGAACGCATAATCAAACTTCACTGTCAGGTCGGGTTGAATGGCATACTTTAGCCCGCCGCCGACGGTGAATTCTTCCTCGCTATCCTGTTGGCCCAGCGAACGGTAACCTGCGCGCAAGGCAACAACGCGTTTAAATCCGCTGTATTCCGCCCCGAGGCTGACGCTTTCTGTATTGTCATTCGGGTGGATGGCGTCGGCAACGAGCAGCAATTCCTGGTCTTCATCAGAAATGGGTGTGTAGGCAAACCCGATGCGCAGGGTGAGCGGGAGGTCGAATTTGTCGGTTTTCAATTCCGCATTGATGTTGGGATTGTTCCCGTTGTTGGGGGTGATGTCGTTCTGCACAAGCAGGTCTTCACCCGTAATCTGCATTTTCGTCCCAAAATTGGAGATTCCTGCTCCGAATTTCAAGCCCGTGAACGGCGTCGTGAAGAGTGTACCGATATCAATCCCGAACCCCGTTGCGCTCGAATTCCAGATGCTCTCATTCACGTACTTCACGTTCCCGCCGAGAGAGAACCACTCGGTCAGGTTTCTTGCAAACGACACGCCCACGGCAAAACTTCCGACTGAGAAAAACTCGCCTGTTCCTTCAGGCTGAAGCTCGGTGGTTCGTTCCATCTGATCCATGGTCAACGAGGTGAAGTTCACTCCGAACACACCGACATCCTGCATCGGGATGACAATTCCGCCATAGTTGAAATCAATATCCGCCAGCCACTGTGAGTGGGTGAATACCGCCTCGTACTGATAGATGCTGCTTATGCCCGCGGGGTTCCAGAACATTGCCGAAGCGTCGTTAGCTACGGCAACATACGCACCTCCCATTCCCACCGCCCGCGCACCGACGGGGATGCTGAGGAACTTGCCCGCTGTTGTTCCCACCTTGGACACGTCCTGTGCAGTCGCTGTCAGGCAGATACCCACTGCCAACGCCGCCAACCTTCGCACATATGAAGCACACTGTTTCACGTCTTTCTCCTTTGATATCGGAATTGAGGTGGAGAATACTCTCTACTTTATAACGGCAAACTTGCCGATCTTTTCGCCGATGCCCGGCGCATCAATATGATAGATATACACGCCATACGAGACGTCAAGATTGTCCCTCGTCAGCAAATCCCACTCCGCTGTTCCGTCCAGTATGCCGCTGTTGTGATCAATCGTCTTCACCAGTTCTCCGCTTACGGTGAATATACGTATGGTGCATTGCTGCGGCAGATGAGTGAAGTGCAGTGAACGCGGGCCCCTGCCCGAGCTGAACGGGTTCTGCGGTTCCCATGTCGCTGCCGCTACGTACGGATTAGGCACGACCTTGATCTTGTCGAGCTCTTTCTTCGCAAGATCCCGGTCAATGGTCTGCGCCTTTGTGCTAAACTCAAAGATATCGGATGAGCGGAACAGTTTTGCGAGAACAATGATAGCGGAATCACCGGTAACAGGCCCGCGCTTCCTGCTTGAGGAATCGTAGGCAACACGGAAGCTCCAGGTGATCACCAGTGAGTCGCGTGAATCCCTTTCGAGAAACACGATGATATCGCTCCTGCTTCTTCCGAACGCATCGTAGCTTGCGCTGAACACGCCCGCTCCTCCGTTGAGATCCAGTTCGAGGAAGGCAAAATCAATCTGCTTGTTCTCGTTGGTGTTAAACACTTTGAAATTCACTGCTTTTGCCGGCGGATTTCCACTTGAACCGTTAGCGATTCTGTACTGCGTTGAGGTATCCGTCCCGACCGGGCCGAAGATCAGCTTGTAATCGCTCGGCTTCTGCAAGCCCTGGAAGAATCCGGATTTCCATTGCCGGAAATCATACGCCCAGATACTGTCATTGCTCCAACTGGAAAGTGCCGGATTCACACCAAAGAGTTTTTCATTCCTCACCACCAATTGGAATCCGTCGGTAATCGGTTGTTCAGACGTATCCGCCAGTTCTTTCCTCTGGTTGATGAGCGTATCAAATGCCGATGTGATATCCGTGAGAGTGTAGCTCACTGTCTTGAACGTATCGGGGTCGCTCTGAGTGGCGCCCTGAAGGACAGTATCAGCAAATGTGATTCTGTACCGGTGATTATCCTTCACAAAGTTAGGGTCAATGACCTTGTAGCCGATCTGGCCGGTGGTTGTGCCGGAGACAAGCTGGATTGCACTGACGTTCGGCGGGAGATATCCGGCAACAGGTGCTTCCGGAGTTACTATGGCGACCGAAGTGCCAATAGATGTCACCTTCCCGGTCACATTATCAATACTAATTTTCAGGTTGCTTTCAGCAGGGCTGATTTGCAACGGGACATACCCCTGGTCGTAGGCGCGGATGGCGTAATAGTATTGCTGCCCGTTCTGCACTGTTGTGTCGGTCCATGTGTGTACCAATCCGTTGTCGCTTCCAAGGTCAAACTTCACCCCGTTGAATCCCACGGAGTCAAGCCCCTCGATGCCATCTACTTTGTCAAATTGCGCTATGGGCTTCAGCCAGGGTGCCGGGCTTCCGTTTGCATCGGTTATAAGCCGTGCATCCTCAAAAGCGGGATCCGTCGAACGGTAGATTCTATATCCTTCAAAATCCTCTGCTGGCGCACCGGGAATACCGGCAAGGAAACGGTCACGCGAACGCTCGGCAACATCATCCCAATACAATGTCACCTTGCGATCGCCCGGAACTGCTGTCAGCGTCGGCTCGAGCGGAGCCTGGGCAAACTGGTAATCCTCGTTATAAGCAAGCTGTGCCCGCAGCCTCTTTCTCAAAGCATCGGCTTTGGAAGCCTGTACACCAATCGCACCCCGCGGACCGGGGTTGCTTCCGAACACCACAGCATAAGAGATGCGCTCGATTTGTCCTGCACGCAGGGGGAACAATCCGGATGAAACAAAGAGATCATACTCACCGGTGGGTATGAGTGTCGGGTCAACAAAACTTCCCGGTATCATGAACGATACCCAGAAGAAATTGTCAGGTGTTGTATTAAAATTGATAGCGCCTGCGGCAAGATATTGCACGTTCGTCAAGCCTATTTGGTCGGCTTCCGAAACGTCTGTCTTGTCAATATTCGGTTCACCGGGGAATGGTGTACCAACACCGGAAGTGGGTTTGCCATCACCTTCACCGGTATCGCCTGTTTCGGGCGCACCATCCAACCCCACGTCATCAGTTATC
This sequence comes from uncultured Chitinophagales bacterium, assembly GCA_964633855.1. Taxonomy (GTDB): domain Bacteria; phylum Bacteroidota; class Ignavibacteria; order UBA10030; family UBA6906; genus CAZWIN01. The sequence continues at coordinate 2,197 of CAZWIN010000197.1, read as the reverse complement.
GGATTCCAGTCGCCGTCGTTATCAATGCCGTCGTTGCGGCCTTCATCAGCCATCTCGTCAATCTTGGTATCAGTAGCGACATCAACAAGGTCATCCCTGTCAACATATTTCTTGCCGATATCGGCGGAATCCACATCATAAAGAATAACGGACGTGCCGGGAACGTGGTACCTCCTGTATGTATCGGATGCGGCCTGCTGAACCATTGCTGCTGTGACCGTAGGAAGGTTCAGCGAGGAGTTGCCGTCATTATCAATATTATCTTTGAACTTCTTGCCGAAGTCTTCGCTCCCCAATTGAATGAGATGGATCCTTCCGGCCTGGACCGCATCGCCTTCTGGATTCGGCGGCCAGCGTTTCCACGGATCAGTCGCAGCAGCGTCAATCATCTCCTGCGTCACCACCGGGCTTCCCGCTTCTCCGTTATCGTCGTTGTCAATCCCATCCGCAAAACCGACACCAACCTGCTCACCAAACGGAATATAGGTTGAGTCTTCATCAATCAGGCCGTTGTGGTTGTCATCAATCTGGTTGCCGGTGACTTCCGCACCGAACGGCCCTGCTCCCTGCAACATCTCGAATGTTACACGAGGGCCAAAAGTGAATTCCGGGCTGTCGCCATCGTTATCAATGCGATCGGTTGCATTGCCCGGGGTTTCAAGGTAGCACGTTGCGGCGGCACCGACAAACGACGCATTGCCGAATGCCGGGTTGCTGCTGAATCCATCCGCATCGAGAGAGAATGCAACGTCGAGCAGAATGTCAAAGTTCGGCGAATCATCCTGCGAATCTCCATCGCCACCGACGAAATCTGCAAGCCACAATGTCACCGCAGCTTTCTTGATATCTTTTGTTCCGTCGTTCCTTACTTCCTGAATGAAAAATGCTGCATCAGCAACCGAGGCCTGTGACCACTCAAGTGCGCGATAGTCAATGATCATGCCGAGGCCGCGGCGGTTCGGGTGGGCTGTGTCCGGCGTGTATAGATAGCGGTCATAATTGTCATCACCGACACGGGCAAACAATTCCTGGTCTGCGTTAAACTGGTTCTTGCCGAAGAAACCATTCCAACTTCCGCGCCAACCGGGATCAACCGCGTCGCTTTGTTTATCCGGCCAGAATGCGGGCCATGATTTCGGCTCATCGCTCTTGGCAATCTTCCCGTAATCAACATTGAAGTAGCCCTGTACCGGATTCATGTTCCAATCGCTCCCTCCGGGACTCTGGCGGTACGAGGGAAGATCCACAATACGAAGTGTGCGTCCGGTATCATCCACCACCTCTGCCCCAACAAAGAGGCCCACGAGTGCAACGTAATATCTCTTGGTGTTCTTGGGCCATTCATAAGGAACACCCTGATCCGCTCCTCCGCCTGTACGGCCCGAGAAGACGAAATTGAAGACGCTTGTCCGCACATTGTTTCCATCAATCTCCGTCCTGCGGCGCAAGCTTGCATCAACGCGTTCGTAGTCCCCTGTCTGTGCCACGCCGTTGATCATCCACACAGATGAGAGGATGGGAAGCAGGAATGCTATTCGCCGAATCCCGGCCATTATCCTTCTCCTTGAGTTGAAAGTTGTCATACGTCAGAAGCCTTAGAAATTGAGGTCAATACCGAATTGAATTTCCCGGGGCTCGGAGAAATTGCCCGGCTGATTGATATACTGCTCCACGGTGTTCACGCGATTCGTGCCCGGCGATGGGGGCAAGCCCAGCGCTTCCGCCGATGCCGTTGCGCGCCCGGTCTGCCCGTACACCGAAACCTCGTTCCGCCTGTCAAACAGGTTGAACACCTTCACAAAGAAACTCAGGTTCAGTGCGGAGACCTGGACATTCTTGAACAACCGGAGATCAACCGTATAATTTGCGGGTTGACGCCTGCTGTTCCGTAATGCGGTTCTGTTTGCATCCTGCCCGCTGCCTTCTGCCTGGTTCAACACCGGCGAGTACGGCAGGCCGGAACCATACCTTCCCAGCACAAAGATTCCCCAATCATCTTCACCGAACCCTACCGTCAGGTTTGCCGTGTGTGTCTGATCCCAATCCAGCGGAACCAGTTGTGCAGCCGGTTGCGAATTGGAAACCTGTGCAGCCTGAGCGTCTTCCGGATTGGAGTTGATGCCTTCGGCCGTCTGGTACGTGTAGGAAAGGTTGAGAGACCACATATTGCTGGGCCGCTTGTTTACCGAGAGGGTTA
>CAZWIN010000196.1:691-5853 GCA_964633855.1 uncultured Chitinophagales bacterium | reverse complement strand
TGGCCGGTCGGCAGAACTGACGCTCTACTCGCGGATCGGTGATTGGTTCTCGCAGGTTTGTGCAGTGATTGCATTAGTATTTGTTGCAACTGCTCTCGGTGAGAAGTTTATGAGAAGAATTAGGGTTCAACCATGACAGACAAGATTTTTGATCTCCGAAGTGATACTGTAACGCGTCCTTCTGCGGGTATGCGTGAAGCAATGGCAAAAGCAGCAGTGGGCGATGACGTCTTTGGCGAGGATCCAACCGTTAATCTTCTTCAGCAGAAAGTAGCTGAACTTCTCGGCAAAGAAGCGGCACTGTATGTGCCGAGTGGAAGCATGGGAAATCAGATATGCATAAAAGTCCATACAAGGCCGGGCGATGAGATTATCGCGGAACAAGGCGCGCATATCTTCAACTATGAGACCGGTGCCATTGCATTTCTCTCAGGGGTGCAGGCGCATTTAGTTGCCGGACAACGTGGCATCTTTACCGTCGAACAAGTCAAGCGCGCAATTCGGCCCAAGGTGTATTACATGCCCCGTACGGCGTTAATCTGTGTGGAGAATACCCACAACAGGGCAGGCGGCACAATCTATCCGATTGAGGTTATTACAGCGTTGCGAGACTTGGCAGGGAATGAGAATATCAAATTTCATCTTGATGGTGCACGTTTATGGAATGCCTGCGCGGAAACCGGGATTTCCCCGATGGAGTATGCATCATATTTTGATTCAGCTTCGGTATGTCTTTCCAAAGGATTGGGTGCGCCCGTGGGCTCGGTGATTGCCGGCTCGCACGAATTTATTGCTGAAGCACGTCGCTATCGAAAAATCTTTGGCGGTGGCATGCGTCAGGCAGGGGTGTTGGCCGCAGCAGGACTGTTTGCCCTTGAAAACAATCGCAATCGTTTGAAAGATGATCACGCAAAGGCAAAATTTCTTGCTGGCGAACTGGCAAAGGTCAAAGGATTTGATATTGACGTTGAAGGAGTCCATACCAACATCATCATCATTGACGCGGAACGCACGGGGAAAAATGCGGATCAGCTTCTTGCAGCATTGAAAAATCGCGGAGTCTTGCTAACACCTGGAAATGGCATGTCGGGACTGAGGGCAGTCACACACCTTGACATTTCAATGGAAGAGGTAGCCCGTGCAGCGGAGATTATTCGTGAGGTAATCAATTAGGTACGTTGGAAGAATGTACAGTTTTAATCAGGCAGTAAAATAAGTTAAAGCCTTCTGGATATGGATCGGTCACAATTCAAATTTAAAACCCAGGTCAATGTACGGAACTACGAAATTGACTGGCAGGGCATTGTGCACAATGCCAATTACCTCCTGTATTGCGAAATCGGTAGGGTGGAATATCTTCAACACGTCGGGTTGAAGCTGGATATCAACACAATACAACATGCATCGCGCGTGGTTGTTGCGCGGAATGAAATTGACTACCTCTCCTCGGCCCGTTTTGGCGAAATGATAGATGTGTATACAAGGATCTCTTCTATCCGTAACTCCAGTTTTATTTTTGAGGGCTTGCTGTCTGAAAGCACTTCAGGCAGACAAATAGCGGCGAATGTCTCCATTCATGTCTGGCTGAATGATATAACCAATAAGCCCATGCTGGTTCCCGATGAATTTCGACGAAAGGTGCAGGCATTTGAAGGAAAAAGCAGTCAAATTCACTGGCCTGGAATGTCGGTGTGATACCTCTCTGATACGGTACACCTACGATATTTTCCTTGCTTTTTGCCCGTTGTCTGGGTATCTTAGTACCACCTTCCGATGTAGCCCTTCAAGGGCTATTTTTGTTTGAGTAAGGTTGGATCTGGCCCCCGCCGGTGGATTCTTTTACATGATGAATGTACAGTTACGCGAGTTGATAGAGCGTTGCGTCGAAAGTAAATCGGCGCACCTGATAGATCTTGTCCTGCGTGGATCAAACCACAAGACGGTTATTGAAGTGTTTGTTGATGCCGAATCAGGAGTGACAACAACTCTTTGTTCTGAGATCAGCCGGGAAATCTCGGATGCTTTGAGTCTGACCCAATTGTTGTCAAGAGACTACATGCTCACCGTCTCTTCGCCGGGGGTTGACCGGCCACTCAAGTTTTTCTGGCAATATACTAAACACATCGGGCGGCAAATGCGAATGAAGCTGAACACGGAAACAGGTGTCCAGGATGTGACAGGGAAGTGTGTTGCAGTTGATGAACAGGCAGTGACATTGGAAACAACGAAACCGGAGCAATCCATACGGGTTGCATTCGCCTCCATACGGGAGGCAAAGGTTCAGGTGCCATGGTAACAGGTAACATGATTATTGTTTTTGGAGGAAGTGATGAATTCTGAGATTGTCGAATCGTTTTCCCAAATGGTTCGTGAAAAAGGGATTGACAAAGATATCCTGACCGGGGTGGTGGAGGATGTGTTCTCCATGATGGTCCGCAAAAAATATGGCCAGGATGCAAAATTCTCCGTCGTTGTCAATATGGATAAGGGCGACATCGAAATCTATCTTGAACGGCAGGTTGTGGATAACGTTGAGAATCCCAATACACAGGTTGATGTGCAAACTGCCCGTGAACTTTCAGGTGAAGATCTTGAGGTAGGGGAAGATTATGTTGAAATCATCCCGTTGGTTTCATTCGGAAGGCGGCTTGTGGTTAGCGCAAAACAAAACCTGAATCAGCGTATCAAGGAAATTGAACGCGAGATTATCTACAATGAATATAGCAACACGATCGGGGATATTGTGGTGGGGGAGATTTACCAGATTCGCCGCAACGAAATCTTGATTATTCATAACAAGAACGAGTTGGTCCTGCCGAAGAACGAACAGATCTTTAAGGAACGATACAAGAAAGGCGATACACTCCGGGCTGTCATTAAGGAGGTACGGAAAAACTCCGGCAACCCTGTGGTCATCATCTCGCGTGCAGATCCCAAGTTTCTGGCGAAGTTGTTCGAGATGGAAATCCCGGAAATCTACGATGGCATTATTGAGATCAAGCAGATCGCGCGGGAACCCGGGGAGCGCGCCAAGGTTGCCGTCGAGTCTCACGATGATCGCGTCGATGCAGTTGGAGCGTGTGTGGGAATGAAGGGCGTTCGCATTCATACCATTGTACGCGAGTTAAACAATGAAAATATTGATGTCATCAACTACAGCGATCAGGCCGAAATCTTCATCCAGCGTGCCCTTGCGCCTTCAAAGTTGAAGAGTGTAGAAATCAACCGCGAGGCAAAAACGGCGAATGTGCTTGTGGCGGCAGACCAGGTCTCCCTCGCCATCGGGCGCAACGGTCAGAACATTCGCCTTGCGTCGAAACTCACCGGTTACGAGATAAACCTGATTAAAGAGGGCGGTGAGGATGAGTACGATATCGAGCTTGTGGACTTCAAAGAGGAGCTTGGGGAAGAGCTCTATCTGGCATTGATCGAAGCAGGTTTGGAAACCGCGAGCGAAGTCATCAACGCGTCCGATGAGACTCTTCTTGCTGTTGACGGATTGACGAAGGAACGTATCAACGAACTTCGTGAGATGATGCGTCGTGACCTCGAGGAAGCAGAGGTGGATGACGATGAAGACGACGAAGAAGATGATCTTGACGAAGATGACGAAACTGATGAAGTCAGCGAGGGGCAAAGTGTAGCAGCAAAACCTGAAGAGGGTACAACCGAGCCCTCTGCTACCGATAACGGGACTTCCGGGGAAAATCCACGGAAGGAATAACTTCAGGAAGCGAATGACCGAGATAGCCGAAAAGAAAAAGAAGATTTACAAGGTAGCAACCGAGCTCAATATTTCTCACGAGACATTGCTCGAGTTTCTCCGGAAGAAGGGGCATGAAGTAAAAAGCCACATGTCATCAGTGGATGATGATATGATGAAGGATATTCTTCAACACTTCAAGAAGGAGAAGGATGTTGCGGATAAGCACCACCGCAAGATCGCCGAGATCCGGGAAAGCAAAAAGAAGGTTGAGAAAAAGATCGAGCAAGAAGAGGTGGAAGTCCATGCCCCTGTGCGTGAAGACGCCCCTCCCGTCAAAGTTGCCCTTCCTGAAACACATATCCTTGCTCCGGAACCGGTTGCTGATCAGGCTCTTGAAGTTGATGTGCCGACCGAGAGCGCACCCGTTGATGTAGAAGAAGCGGAAGACCAGAAGGAGCCAGCGGAGGCAGTGCAAACTACAAGCGCTGCTGTGACGGCACCACCGCCACAGCCCTCAACGCGGTACCTTTCGCCGTTGGAGAAGGAGCGGCTTGGCAAGAGCGGCTTAACCATCAAGGGAAAGATCGATCTTTCCCCGAAGAAATCTCCACCGAAGAAGAAGGCCTCCGGTGAAGAAATCACACCGGTTGTCTCCGCACCACTGGAAGGAGAAGACGCACACCGCAAGAAAAAGAAAAAGAAAAAAGTTAAGGACGAAATTCCTGGCGCTCCGGTTCCTGAGACTGATGACCTTGACCGTAAGAAAAAGAAGAAGAAAAAGCTCCGCCATACTGAGATAAATCAGGCGGAGGTCCAGGAGACTATCCGCAAGACACTTCAGAATATGGCGGAGGATCTGCCTGTCAGCCAGCGTGCTGCGACCAGAAAACGCAAACGCAAGGAGCGGGAGGAAGAGGAGCTTCGTCAAATTGAAGAGGCGAAAAGCGAAGCAGGAAAACTGCGTGTTACGGAGTTTCTTTCCGTCAGTGATCTGGCAAACCTGATGCATGTGAACGTTGCCGATGTCATCAAAAAGTGTATGGAATTGGGCATTATGGTGTCCATCAACCAACGCCTTGATAAAGATACGATTACTCTTGTCGGTGACGAATTCGGATTTGAAGTAAGCTTCAGTACGGGAACGGAGGAGGATGAGACACTTGAGGATATTGCAGACCCGGTTGAATCCCTCAAGCGCAGGGCTCCGGTCGTCACGATCATGGGACACGTTGACCACGGAAAGACATCACTACTCGATTACATACGGCAAGCGAATGTTGTCGCGGGAGAGGCTGGAGGTATTACCCAGCACATCGGTGCGTATGAGGTAACGACTGCCAGTGGAACGAAGGTCACGTTCCTTGATACGCCCGGCCATGAGGCATTTACTGCGATGCGTGCCCGTGGTGCACAGGTTACCGATATCGTTGTTCTTGTAGTTGCTGCCGATGATAGC
>CAZWIN010000196.1:0-681 GCA_964633855.1 uncultured Chitinophagales bacterium | reverse complement strand
CGCAGACGCTTGAAGCAATCAGTCATGCTCTGGCAGCCGGTGTCCCCATTATTATTGCAATTAATAAGGTAGATAAGCCTGACTCAAATCCAGAGAGGATTCGCCAACAGCTTTCAGAGAAAAATATTCTTGTTGAGGAGTGGGGAGGAAAGTATCAGTGTGTCGAACTCTCCGCACGTACCGGAAAGAATGTGGATCTCCTCCTTGAAAAAATAGCCCTTGAAGCCGAAGTGCTTGACCTGAAGGCAAACCCTGACCGTTTGGCACGCGGTACCATTGTTGAAGCACAACTTGACAAAGGCAAAGGTGTTACAGCCACAGTGCTAATCCAGAAAGGGACGCTTCGCATTGGCGATCCCTTCATTGCCGGTATCTACAGCGGTAAAGTCCGTGCAATGTTTGATGAACGCGGCAAACGTATTGAAGCAGCAGGCCCGTCAACACCCATCCAGCTCACTGGGCTCGACGGTTTCCCGCAGGCGGGTGATACGTTCATTGTGACAAAGACTGACCGTGAAGCAAGAGAAATCAGTTTCAAGCGGCAACAGTTGAAACGTGAACAGGATTTCCGTCAAGTTCGTTTGACGACGTTGGATGATATTTCAAAGCAGATCCAGGAAGGACAAGTCAAGGAGCTGAATGTTATCGTAAAGGGTGATGTGGATGGGTCGGTGGAGGCTC
>CAZWIN010000195.1:0-5878 GCA_964633855.1 uncultured Chitinophagales bacterium | reverse complement strand
TCCTCAGCCGTGACATAAATGGGGGTAGTTATCCAAGTATCACGGAAAGAAATGGCTCACTCTACGTTGTCTGGCAAAAAGCGAACGGTTCCAACTGGGATATTGTCTATAACTACAGCACCAATGGCGGTGCAACATGGCAGGCTCAACCAGTGTTCCTTGTTCAGAACTTCTCGTGCCCATCTCCTGGTCCGACCCCTGCAATTCAAACGAACGTGCCGAGTGGTTCCTTTGAATTGATGGTTGTTTACCGGAAGACAGGTGCCCTCAACCTGCGATCTGCAAAAACAGTGTATTCTTCACCTCTCGTCAGTCAATGGATATTTAATGACATTCCAAACTCTGAAAGCACACGAGACCCTGCCCTTTCATATGCTGTTGGTGGCGCTGTTCCTGGTTTCAAACTGGTCTGCACTGATGGAGCGACGATTAAACATTACGAGTTTTCCCCGTCGCTCCAATCCTGGCTGAAGCCAAGTACTGTAAACAGCGGGCTCGCAGGTTCAGTATATGATAACTCCTTTCCGACGTACGCGATGACATCAAGTTTTGACAAGCACATAGCTTGGGAGGGTACACGCCCACCCTGGAGAGAAATTATTCACAACAAAAATCTCAATCCCACAGTCTTTACGGAATTCGTGTATCCTTACTATGGAAATTATTATGAACCTACGATCACTGGACTTGATAACGGACGAGCCTCTTTGCTTTGGAGGCGCCTCTCAACAATCTACCATGTGATGAGTATCGGCTCTGGGTGGTCTGCCGTTACTGCAATTGGAAACGGTCTCAGTCCGAGCACATCGGTGAAAAATCCTCCAGGAGGTCCAACGTGGACCACATGGAATAGTGAATCAGGACCGCCCTACGACATTTCATTTGGTTTAGGTAGTGGACCGATACAACGGATCGAGTCCGACAGTCTCTCACTGCAATATGCCAGGCGGATAGTCTTTAGTAACCCCGAAAGAGGGAAATGGATATCGATAGAAATGGATGAGCCGGTGGCTAATAACGGTAACGGCGGATTCGTATCACTGCCTTTTGTTCCCCTGAATGACTCAATTCAGTATGATGCATCGAACATCTGGAACGCCATCCAATCAAATCAATACAACCTCTCATCTCAAAACCTCCCAATACGTTTAAAGCGTGTGATCAAAGCAAGAATTTCAAATCATGGTCTTGATACAGTTTTTACTCTTCCGCAGGCGTTCGAGATCATTGATGCAGCTTCAGGAAACATCTTAGCACAAGAAATCTTTAGGCCGGCTCCGGCAGACTCCGAAACCACTGTTCAAGATGAAATCACTCTTAATCCAAACCTAGGTACGGGCCGTGCTATTCGATTCCGCATGAGATTCTTGAGACAATTGGTGCGTAGAGCGGTGAACATTGCTGTCGTAAATGTACTGCGCGAAAGCCAAGAACCTCCTGTCGCAAGAATGGAACCCATTCCAGACACCATGACAAGCACTCCCTCGTCGTTTTCCCTGCACCAGAACTACCCCAACCCGTTTAATCCATCAACCCGTCTGAGCTTCGACGTACCGGAAGACGGGACAGTCCAACTTGCAGTATTTGATGTTTTGGGGAGAAAGGTCCGCGACCTTGTCTCTGAACACCGCGGGCCAGGAACGTACTCTGTTGTTTGGGACGGAACCTCTGAAAGCGGCTTGCCGGTTTCGAGCGGTGTATATATCGCCAGGTTTGTCGCTACCGGAAGCAATGGCGAAGCTCTCTTTTCTGAGGCACGTAAACTTATGCTGATGAAATAAGAACCTCCTTCCATCAATTCATGCAGGAGCGCCAGGCCGGGTGCTCCTGCATTCCTTTGCCGTATTGTTCGTCCGGCACAGTACCGCACCATCGCATTCTTTTTTCGGTTGCAACTTCCCTCCAATCTCCCTATACTTTTGACAGAACTTTACCCCACCATCTTCCACCCCGGGAATTGTTTGCTGATCTGATGGAACTGCGATGAATCGTTCGCGTGCGTATGTTTTCCTCTTGGCAATGTTCGTCTGCTCATGCTCTGTTGCCCTTTCCCAGTTCTTTTACTTTGGCCGGAACAAAGTGCAATACACAAAGTTCGACTGGCATGTACTAAAGACAGAGCACTTCGATATCTACTATTATCCCGAGATGAAAGAACTGGCCGAGCACGGGGCATTCTTTGCAGAGGAAGCGTTTGACGACCTGGAAGTAAAGTTCAACCACTCGCTGAACAACCGCGTCCCCCTGATCTTTTACAGCTCACACCTGCACTTCCAACAGACAAACACCACAGGCGGATTTATTCCCGAAGGCGTCGGCGGCTTTTTCGAATTTCTCAAAGGCCGTGTCGTCATCCCATCAGACGGTTCCACTGCACAATTTCGCCACGTCATCCGCCATGAGCTTGTCCATGTCTTTACACAGAGCAAAATCAGCCGCGTGATGGTCGACCATCGCAAACCGCAGGACCGCCTGCCCCCGCTCTGGTTCACCGAGGGCATTGCCGAGTATTGGTCAACCGAATGGGATACACAGGCGGAAATGGTCATGCGCGACGCCGTGCTCAGCGATATCGCAGTCGGGCTTGATGATATGGGAAAAATCCACGGCACGTTCCTCATGTACAAAGAGGGACAGAATGTTCTTCAATATATAGGCAGGACGTACGGAGAAGAGAAGATTTTATTGTTGCTGGAGAATTTCTGGAAAAGAAGCTCCTTCAGCGAAGTATTCAAGATCACCCTTGGAAAAGACTTCAGGGAGTTTGACGAAGAATGGTTGTACGCTCTTAAAAAACAATACTTTCCCCTTCTTGCCAACGCCGATGCCCCGGGGAGTGTTTCACTGAATGTCGCCAAGGAAGGCTTCAATGCAAAACCTGTAGTGTTCGAACGCGATTCAACAACCGAAGTGTATTTCCTCGGCAACCAGACCGGCTATACAAGCATCTACAGAACAACAATCGACAAGAAGAAACCGGCCGGCCCGCCTGTGTGCGTTATCCAGGGAGAGAAGTCGGAAGATTTCGAGACATTCCATCCATTCCGTACAAAGATGGATATTTCAAGCAACGGGACACTGGCGTTTGTCACCAAAAGCGGTGAGAATGACGTCCTTCATGTATTCGACTTGAAGCGTGAAGCGATCACCGAAACATTCCGGTTCAATACTCTTGTCAGCATCGGCTCAACTTCGTGGGCGCCGGATGGAAAACGCCTTGTGTTCTCTGCGATTGACATGTCGGGAAACAACGACCTGTACATTTTTGATACTGAAACCCGCGAGCTGCGCAAGTTGACCAACGATTACTATGATGATCGCGACCCCGCCTGGTCTCCGCAAGGCAATACAATTGCCTTCAGCTCCGACCGTACTCCGTACGGGAACAAAGGCAAGTACAACCTTTTCCTGTACGATATACAATCGGGTGCGATTGATTACCTGACCTACGGAGACGAAAGCTCGGGCGCTGCTGCATGGTCTCATGACGGCAACAGCCTCGCTTTCACCTGCGATGCCGGCGGTGCAAACAACATATGGGTTATGGACATCAACAAGCGCAATGCAGATGGTTGGCGGTCTATGACGAAAGTGACGAGTTTTACCACTGCGGCTTTCGATCCGGCATGGACTGCAAACGGTGACCTGGTATTTGCCACATTTGAACGGTTCAGCTTCCAGATAAAGATGCTTGAAGATGTACAGGCTCTCTGTGACTCATCAGTTACGACGAAAATCGTAAACCTCTATGAAAAGCAAAAGCCCTGGGAGGCCAAATCCATTGCCGGGCTTTCGCTTCTTGAGTCATTCAAATATCAGGGCGATTACAGTCTTGATGTTGCCCAGAGCGCAATTTCCACAGACCCCGTGTTTGGAACTTCCGGTGGAGCCTTCATTGCATTGAGTGACCTGCTCGGGAACGACCAATACTACTTTCTCCTGTATAATACCGCAACTTCACAAGATGAGATTCTTTCGAGTTTCAATGTTGCCATCTCACGGCTCTCCCAGAGCCAGCGGACAAACTACGCTTACGGCATTTATCGCTTCCGGGGGAGACGATACGATCTCACGGACCGTGACCAGTATTTTTTTGAACGCGTGTTCGGCGGATATTTTGCATTAAGCTATCCCCTGACCAAATTCCAACGCATTGAAACTTCAGTAAGCCTCAGCAATTCAAACAAAGAGGTGGATGGGAGTATCGAGGAACGCAATGCCCTGCTGCTCTCCAATTCCGTTTCCTTCACTCACGATAATTCGTTGTGGGGGCCAAGCGGCCCGGTGGATGGAAGCCGTTTTAATGTTACTCTTGCGTTTACTTCCGACATCCAGTATTCCAATGTCAATTACTACTCGTTGATTTTTGACTACCGGCATTATTTCCGGCTTAATAACCGCGTGACATTTGCAACGCGGGAGTGGTTGTTCTACAATCATGGCAAGGAGTCGCGGCGGTTTGTTATGGGAGGGAGCTGGGATCTCCGCGGCTGGCCACGCTGGTCAATCCGCGGTGAAAAACTCTGGCTTGCAAGCCAGGAACTGCGGTTTCCTTTCATTGATCAACTCGCCATACGTTTTCCCTTTGGTGGTGTAAGCTTTTGGTCAATCAGAGGCGCGGTATTCCTTGATACCGGTAGCGCATGGGACAGTGACCGTTACCGGGAAACTTTTGGAAGCATTGGCACAGGTGTCCGGTTGAATTTCGGCGGGTTTCTTGTGCTCAGGTACGATATCGGGAAACGAATCGAAGAGAACCTCAAAGTGCTTCAGAAGGATCTGTTTCACCAATTCTTTTTCGGATGGGATTTCTGACACAGAAAATAGTGTATACAAGTTTCAGCATCCTGCTTGTCTCAATTGCGGTAGGTTGCAGCGGACTTCGTTTGAATGCCCCATTGAAGACCGGAGCGGAAGACTGGCCCACACTGGCAAAAAGCAGTCTGCGTCAGGGTGTGGCTAACGAACTGCTTACCCCTCCTCTTGCCCAATCCTGGAAAGAGGATATTACCGGAGGAATCGGGAACGGCTCCCCTCTTGTTGTTGACACCGTTCTTTTCATCGGAAACCTTCGCGGCGAACTGTATGCCATAGGAACTGAATCCGGAAAACGGATTGGGTGGGTGGACATCGGAGAATCCATTGAAGGATCGCCTGTGATCGACAAGGATGTTGCTTATGTCGCGCTGTCCAACAGTAGTGAGTCGCTGGTGGCGTTTGACCTGTCAACCGGAAAGCCGTTATGGAAACGCGCTTATGGCGACATTGAAACCTCCCTGCTCCTCGTTGAAGGAAAGATATATTTTGGAACGACAGACGGCACGTTCATGTGTGTGTCATGTGAATCAGGTAACAAGCTCTGGCAGTTCGAGATTGCAGGCAATAAACGACTGAAGGGTATTCGCTCATCGGCGGCTTCGGATGGAAAGGCCATACTCTTTGGCGCGGATGACGGCAGCGTCTATGCGCTTGCTGCTGCAGACGGAAAGAAGTTGTGGCAATTTGCAACCGGCGCGCCAATCAAAGCGACACCCTCTATCTCTGATACACTGGTTACCGTTGGCAATACGAATGGAAGGCTTATCTGTCTCAGCCTTTCCAATGGCGCGGTGCGATGGAGCATTTCACTTGAAACCGCAATCTATGCCTCTACCGTCCACACCGGCAGCACTACTATTGTTGGCACAGCAAACGGCAAGGTTATTGCCCGGCATATGAGCGACGGCTCACTGGCGTGGGAAACGAACGTACAGGGAGTTGTGAACAGCCAGGCTGTGGTTTCGGGTACCATGGTGTATGTCGGCACGCTCACAAAAATGTTGTTTGCTTTGAATACTCAGGATGGTTCGATTGTGTGGAAAGAAACTCTTCAAGGGAG
>CAZWIN010000194.1:0-5896 GCA_964633855.1 uncultured Chitinophagales bacterium | reverse complement strand
AAACGATGCCTTCTCGGAAACAGTGTTTGCAGGAAAAGAATTACGTGAGTGGAAAAGATTCAGAAAGACAATTGGGGAGAAAGCAGACCCGAGGATAAAGAAAACCAATGCCTTACATTATTATTTCTATTCCATCGGGGCAGGCTCAATAGGAATCTCCACATTCAGTTCAATCAGCCGGGAAAAGCTTGACTTGTTGAAACGGTTCAGAAATGTGTTTGCCTTGTCATACCAGCGTTATGCCGATATTGCGATGGCCGAGGCACAGGCACGGGAGGCAAAGATTGAGGCTGCGTTGGAAAAAGTAAGAAGCAGAACAATGGGCATGCAGAAAAGCCAAGAGCTCAAGGAGGTCATTCAGGTTGTTTATGAGCAATTCGTTCATCTCAACATTCTCATTGAGCACACCGGGTTCATTATGGATTACAAAGCCAGGGAAGATATGCATATCTGGCTCGCTGACCGGCATGGAGCCCCATCTCAAGTAACGATTCCTTACTTCGATTCTGAGCATTGGAACAGTTTTCGTGAAGCAAAGGAAAAAGGGACAGCGTTCTTTGCCAACAATCTGACGTTTGAAGAGAAGAACAGATTCTATCAAAAGCTTTTTCAATATATCCCTGAATTGCCGGAGAAGTCAAAGGAGTATTATTTTGCCTGCCCGGGTCTTGCAATATCCACGGTATTGATGGAGAATGTCGGCCTGTACATCGAGAATTTCTCTGGCATTCCTTATTCGGATGAAGAGAATGCTACGCTGATGCGCTTTGGAACGGTATTTCAACAGACCTACACACGCTTTCTCGACCTGCAAAAAGCGGAAGCACAGGCACGGGAAGCACAGATTGAAACCGCCCTTGAACGGATCCGTGCGAGCGCCATGGCTATGCACACATCGGACGAGATCGAGAATGTCGTTCACGTTCTTCGTGAACAAATGGGACTGCTCGGTCAACCGGAGCTTGAAACGTGTGTCATCAGTCTCTTCGAGGATGATGCGGATCATCTTTTCTCATGGTATGCTTTCCGGTCCCCTGCCGCGTCATCCGGGGAAATTATTACAGGAACAACATTGATTCTGTGGAAGGCAAGCGCTCTGACCAGGGAAATGATCGAGGCATACCGTTCAGGACAGAAGGAGTATACGATAGAGGCTGATGGAGGGAAGGCAGCGGAACTCGGGCGAGTACTTACAGAATCTGACCCGACAATTGCATGGTATGTGGAAGACAATGTACCCGACCAACTCTGGTATCATCTCACGTTCCTTTCCGGTGGGACATTGTTAATGGTCTCCCACCGGCCTCCTTCAGAAGAATCCAAGTCACTTCAACGTAGAGCAGCCTCGGTTTTTGATTTGGCGTACCGCCGGTATCTTGACCTGAAAAGGGCTGAAGCGCAGGCGAGAGAAGCGCAGATAGAAGCCGCCATGGAGCGGGTTCGCTCGAAAGCAATGGCGATGCACACCAGTGCGGATCTTTCCGCGACAGTGGGGGCAGTATTCGGGGAACTGCGGAAGTTCGGGGTGAATCCAATACGTGCCGGCGTGGCTTTGTATTCTCATGAGCGGCGTGCGCCCACGTTTTACGCTACTACCTCGGCAGAAAACGATACTGTACTTGCCATAAAAGGTTCTCCTGATCCGTCGATCAATCCCTGCCTTGCTTTACAATATGAAGCATGGCACAAGAAGCAAGACTACTCTCCGGTGCTCGAAGGTGAAGAACTAAGGGCATATTATGCAGCATTAGGCCTGAGGCCTCCGGTTTTCGGGGATCCCAATAGGCCATTCCAACACAAAGAGTACGGTTATTATCTTCCATTCTCTGAGGGGAATTTCTATACCTGGTCAGAAAAGCCTTGCACCGAGGATGAAATCAAGCTTCTGAATCGCTTCAAGGCTATCATTGACCTGACCTTCCGGCGTTATCTCGATCTTCAGAAGGCAGAAGCGCAGGCACGTGAAGCACAGATTGAAGCCAGCCTGGAGAGGGTGCGGAGCAGAACCCTTGCCATGCAAAAGTCCGATGAACTTGCTGAAACGGCGGCGGTACTGTTTCGGCAGCTCATCGCTTTGGGAATTGCGCCAAACCGGCTCTACATTGCAATCATGAAGGATGAGGCCGGCAACGCTGAATTCTGGATAACGGATGAAGATGGAAGCAAGGTAACTTCCGGTTTTACCGCCAATCTGTATGCTAATATTTCCCTTCAAAAGATGTTGACAGGATGGCAGGGTGGGAAGAAGTCTCTCATCATTGACATGCAGGGAAAGGAACTGCAGGAGTATTTTCAATATCTCAACTCACTCAATGTACCCTTCAAAGGCGGCCTTTCCCAGACTCGCCGTATACAGTACATAGCGTATTTTTCCAGAGGCTTCATTGGCATTGCATCACCGGAAGATCAGCCGGAGGAAACAGCCATATTGCTTGAACGGTTTGCAGCCGTATTCAACCTTACGCTTACCCGTTTCAATGATCTAAAATTAGCCGAGGCACAAGCACATCAGGCCCGTCTTGATCTTATTCAATTACAGACAGAAAAGAAAAGAGCCGAGGACGCCCTCTCTGAGCTTAGCGCGACACAAGCCCAGTTGGTTCAACAGGAAAAACTGGCTTCACTCGGTCAGCTTACCGCAGGTATCGCTCATGAAATCAAAAACCCTCTGAACTTTGTCAATAACTTCTCGTCCGTTTCTGTCGAATTACTGGATGAGGTGATGGAAGAGCTCAGGAATTCTTCTGCTGGTTTGGAAAATGGGGACATTCCTCAGCTTCTCGGAGACGTTAGAACCAACCTTTCAAAAATCATTGAACATGGTACCCGAGCTGACAGCATTGTGAAATCCATGTTACAACATTCACGTGGTGGCAGCGGAAAGAAGGAGCAAACCGACCTGAATGCACTGGTGAAGGAATATGTCAATCTCTCATTTCACGGCATGCGGGCAGGCAAGATGCCTATTAATGTTGATATTGCCTTTGATCTCGATCCCTCTGTCGGTACAGTTCCGCTTGTAATCGAGGACTTCAGTCGTGTAATCCTGAATCTTTGCCAGAATGCATTTGACGCGATGCGGGAAAAACTGATGTCAGGGGCAGCAGACAAGCAACCAAAACCCTATCTCGCGCGGCTTGCAGTCCGTACCCGGCGGGAGGGTGATAACATTTCAATTGAGGTCGAGGACAACGGCCCGGGCATACCCGATTCGATCAAGGATAAGATTCTTCAACCATTCTTTACAACTAAGAAAGGTACGCAGGGAACAGGCTTGGGACTCTCAATCACACATGATATTGTGAAAGCTCACGGCGGGACCATCACCATTGAGTCTATGGAACTTGAGGGCACGATTTTCAAAATTGGCATTCCCCAATATGGGTCATAAACGAACAGCCGCGAGGAAATGGAGTTGAGGCCAAGAGGGGAAAGCTCATGGAAGTTGTGATCTCTTGAAGAACACACATAGAAGAACGGTTTCAGAAACACTGAGCACGATGAAGAACCAGATTATACTGATAATTATTTGTCTTTTGTCTGTATCCAATCTCTTTGGGCAGACCAACGGGTTCTCCTCTCTCACCGCCGACAGCTTGAAACTCGGTGAGAAATTTGACCGAACGCAAGGCTATTCTTATTTGACGCAGAATTGGCGGTATCATGCAGGCGATCCGGCGGAAGCCGTAGGACTTTGGACTCGCCCGGATTTCGCTGATAGCAGTTGGGAGGTGATAGACTCGAGGCTACCGCTCGAGTTCCTTCCTCAAAACGGTTGGAGCGGTGCCGGTTGGTTCAGACTACATTTGATCGTTGATTCATTGTTGTTGAACCGGCCGCTGGCTTTCAATCTTTTCCACTATGGCGCTTCAGAGGTTTATCTCGACGGCGACTTGCTCTATCAATTCGGCAAGGTGGGTGGCTCGCGTGTCGATGAAGATGGATTCAACGCACTCGGGCAACAGCCGAAATTTATCGTCTTTCACCAAACAAAGCCTTTGATTGTTGTACGCTATTCGGGCTTCAATGTGTTGCACAGCCGGCCGCCAACGATGACCGAACTAGGGTTCAGGGTGGTCATCGGCGATTTGAATCATAGCCAAATGCTCCGTGGCTGGCATACGAGATTTTTTACGTATGTTGAAGCATTGACGATTGCGGTGCCGTTGTCATTTGCCGTTCTGCACTTCCTGCTGTTTTTGTTCCATCGAAGCGACCGCGCGAATTTTTATTTTGCTTTGTTCACCGCGACCATTGGCCTTTGGGGATTGCTTGAGCACCGGCCTTTTTATGTCACGGATGCGAATACGGCACTTCTTCTTCTCCGGCTAGCCATACCCTACGCCGCGGTGATGCCGCTCGTGGCATTGCGCTGCCTGTATTCATTTTTCTATCTTACACTTCCCCGCCAGTTCTGGATGTTTGCTCTCGTCGGCACGGGTCTCGCAGTATGGACTTGGTTTGCTTCCGCTTCAGGAATGGTCACGTTCATGTTTGTGATGCCGCTGCTCGAAATGTTGCGGGTGGTCGTCACTGTCATCCGTGGCAAAGCGCCTGGCGCCTGGATTATCGGCGTTGGTTTCGCCGCATTTAGCCTCAGCTTACTAGCGCTTCTCGCCCTCATTGGCCTCTTTGGTATTTTTTCGGTCTTATTGTTTTATGGAATGATTTACGGTCTTGGCGTTTCGAGCCTTCTGCTCTCCATGTCGATTTATCTCTCGCACAATGTCTCCCGCACGAGCAGAAGCCTCGAAGCCGAGATGAAAAAATCCCTGCAGCTCGAAGTGGACAGCGCCCGCAAAGAAGTGGAATTGCAGAAAGCCGAAGAACTCAAAGCCGCTTATCAGGAATTGGATACTGCGCACACAAATCTAAAGACTACACAGCAGCAGCTTGTTACACAGGAGAAGCTTGCATCTCTCGGCCAGCTTACGGCAGGCATTGCTCATGAGATAAAAAACCCGTTGAACTTTGTGAATAATTTCTCCTCGGTATCGGTTGAATTGGTGGATGAGGCTTTGGAGGAATTTAAAAAAACACAGGTTGATCACAATGGTAATATTCCTCTACTCCTCGGCGATATCAGGGTGAACCTGACAAAGATCATCGAACATGGCAAGCGGGCTGACAGCATCGTGAAGTCCATGTTGCAGCATTCCAGGGGCGGAAGCGGGAAGAAGGAGCCGACAGATCTAAATGTTCTGGTAAAGGAGTACGCCAGCCTTGCATTTCATGGTATGCGTTCAGGCAAAGATCCGATTAATGTTGATATGAAACTCGAACTCGACCCATCAATTGGCAACGTCTTGCTCATAGCAGAAGATTTCAGCCGCGTCATTCTCAATCTTTGCCAGAATGCCTTTGATGCCATGAGAGAGAAGCTGAATTCAGAAGCCGGAAAGTCGTATCTTCCAAAGCTCATGATTCGTACCTGGCGTGAAGCGGGCAAGGTCAATATCCGCATTGAGGATAATGGCCCTGGTATTCCGGATGCAATCAAAGAGAAAGTCATGCAACCGTTCTTCACCACAAAAAAAGGGACACAAGGGACGGGGCTTGGGCTTTCCATTACGCATGACATTGTGAAGGCACATGGTGGAGAGCTGTCAATCGAAACACACAATGAGAACGGCGCTACCTTCCTCATTGTGTTGCCCGGTTAAGTTGGGCGACCACCCTTTCATATCACTCAAACAATCCACAAATGAAATTTCTTGTTGTTGATGATGAAACAGACATTGAATTGCT
Source organism: uncultured Chitinophagales bacterium (assembly GCA_964633855.1). GTDB lineage: Bacteria > Bacteroidota > Ignavibacteria > UBA10030 > UBA6906 > CAZWIN01. The sequence goes on along the minus strand of CAZWIN010000194.1, from coordinate 148 downwards.
CTTTCTGCAAAAGTTCAGGAAGGAAATCCGCAACGACGGACTTGAGCTGGTGTTTGCGTTTTCGGGAGAGCAGGCGCTTCAGGTGATTGGAAGTGCTCAGCCGCCCGATGTGGTCTACGTCTTTTCGGATATCAACATGCCGGGCATG
>CAZWIN010000193.1:0-5924 GCA_964633855.1 uncultured Chitinophagales bacterium | reverse complement strand
GCATGGTTTCCAGAGCGATCCCTTCGAGAGGGTCAATACCTTTGGCAACGCCGCTCAGCTCTATTCGCGACTTCCCGGTTTGCAGCACAAGTTTTTCCACCGAGGTGCTGTCGGATGTTATGGTGAATGTCCCTGAAAATTCATCCAGGCGGAAATCCGGACGGTTGCAGATAAACGAGCACGATTTGATGACTGCGCGTTTTTCTCTTGATGAAAAGGAAGCGCTTATGATAAGATTGAAGTTCTCCAGAAAGAAATCGTGATACTCTACCGATTCCTCACGCCCTCTTACATGGGAAGGGTCGCCCAAAGTGAGTGAATCAACAAGCCGCAGGCTGCCGTTTTCCAACTTCAGCTCTCCTGCATTAACCAGCCAGTTAAACGGGCCTGCCGCGCTGGTATCTTCGCCTGTGGGCCGGATCATGCGGCCGAAATTCCACACACCGTCGTTTCCGCGAAGGAGATTAATACGCGGCCGCACCAGCGTGAAGTTTTCGACAGCAATGGTTCTGTTGAATGCTTGAAACGGGCTGTACCGAAGGTCAAGGCGGTCAGCAACAATAAGCGTATCGCTCTGCACCTTGATGGACAGGCCGTTCACCGCGAAGCCGGTGACGAGGTTCCCGGTGACTTCCCCGAGATGGACTTGCCCAACAAAAATGGAGTCGAGGCGGGAAAGCGCTTCGGCGCGCAACCTGTCCCTGAAGAATTGCGTCTGTGTACCGCCGGCAAGAAGAAGGAGAAGCCCGATTATTCCGAGAAGGGTATACAGCAGTATTTTGGAGAGCTTTCTTACCATGGCTATTCTTTAACAGCCTGAGAAGGCAACATCAACGGCGGCGAACTCCGCCTTCGCGACGGTATGCCGCCAGAACACGTTCGATCACTCCTGTTGTTGAACGCCCCGGGGTAAGCCGTATCCTCCGCACTTTCCCCCCATGAAGTTCAACGATATTACTGCCAACAATGTTGCCTTTCTTCCAATCAGCGCCTTTGACAAGAACATCGGGTATCAGTCTACCGATCAGGCGCTCCGGCGTATCCTCACCGAAGAGGCACACATAATCAACAGAGGACAACGCGGAAAGCACGGCCGCCCTGTCTGCGCCCGGGTTGATTGGGCGCCCCTTTCCTTTGATGCGCCGGATTGACGCATCGCTATTCAAGCCCACAACAAGAACATCACCCAACCGTTTTGCCTGGCCGAGATATTGAACGTGTCCACGATGGATGATATCAAACGTGCCGTTGGTGAACACCACGATCTTCCCTTGTCTTTTCAGCCCTTGACGGATGCGCATCAACTCGCGAAGGGAAACAACCTTCCCCATCAGGCTAACCTGTGGTTGTTCGTATATGCCAAAACCTCTTTCAACAAGGGTTCGGGGCGGACGGGAGCAATCCCCACTTCTGCAACAACAAGGCCGCCCGCACAGTTGGCAAGCACTGAAGCCTCATGAATCGTCGCTCCTCCTGCGATAGCCATGGTCAGCGTTGAAATAACGGAGTCGCCTGCGCCGGAAACATCCTGAACGGTGGTCGCCATTGTGGGCATGTGGGTGATATGCCCTCCGGACTCAAAGAGCGACATCCCTTCTTCGCTTCGCGTCAGGAGAATATTTTTCGCGGAAAGCATTTCAAGCAGTTTTTTCCCCGCGTTCTCCACTTCCTCGAGCGTATGCAGTTTGCCGCCAAGTGCTTCCTCCACCTCGCGGCGGTTTGGTTTGAAGACGGTAACGTTTTTGAATTCAAAAAAATTATTGTACTTCGGATCCACCGTAACCGGGATATCATATTTCGCAGCAACGGCAATAATCTCTTCAATAATAGGCTTTGTGACCACTCCCTTGTTGTAGTCTTCGATAATAATGCCGTCAAGCGAGCGGATGTTATATTTGACTGCATCAACAATAGCAAACTTCAAGTGGTCGGGGCAATCCGCCTTGGACTCGGTGTCAATACGCACAACATGTTGTCCGTGTGCGATTACGCGGGTCTTTACCGTAGTCGGGCGGGACGCATCAACAACCGCGCCCGCGACATCAAGGTTCTGCTCCTTCAGTATGTCAAGCAGGGCAGTGCCCATATGATCATTGCCGATAAGGCCTACAAGCAATGGCACGCCCCCCAAGGCCTGAATATTGTTGGCAACATTTGCTGCTCCACCGAGCCGGACGGATTCCGTTTCAACTTCCACTACCGGGACAGGAGCTTCCGGCGAGACACGCTGCACCTTTCCCCAATAATAACGATCCACCATCAAATCGCCCACAACGGCAATCTTCTTACCGTGGAAGCTTGCAAACAGGTTTTTCAGGCGGTCTTCAGTAAATGTGACCACTACGGTCTCCGAGTGAATATTTTGTGAAAAAATATACCCATTAACCACTTGAGAAGCAAAGAGTTCGGGGGAATGGCAGGGATTATAACGTGGAAAGAAAATCGAGGCTTTCGAGAATGAGTTGTTCGGGAAGAGAGCGAACCACAACGACATCCCCCGGCACGCGCGGAAGAACAAAGCGCATGCTCCCGCCGCTCCCGATTTTCTTCAGTATGGCCGGTTTTGAAATTTCCCGAATACTGTAGCGTCTGTTCATGCGTTTGTAAAGCTGTACGAACCGCTCCAACTCAGAGCGTGGGAAATCCGTCAATTTGGTCGCAACATACCCCTCTGCAAGAATCCCAAGGAGCACCGCCTCACCATGGCGAAGTTTATAATGGGAGAGCGTTTCAAATGCATGCCCCAGCGCATGACCCACATTGAGCAAAACCCTCCCTCTGTCGGGAAGAAGTTCTTTCTCGTCCTCCGATACAAGCCGTGATTTTATGGCAAGGCACCGCGTTGCAACTTCCAGAACATAGGATGGTTCAACGGACAATAACTCATCCAGATTGTTTTCGATGTAGCTCAGTAGATCCGGATCAGCGACAAGTGGATATTTGAGAATCTCTCCAAGTCCGGCGATGATCTCCCGCCGGGGCAACGTACGAAGCAACGCAACATCCGAATACACAAACAGCGGTTGATGGAATGTACCGACGGCATTTTTACTGAGCGGATGATTCACACCGTTCTTCCCTCCGACCGAACTATCTACCTGCGAGAGCAGTGTGGTGGGACACTGAATGAACATCACACCCCGACGGTACGTTGAAGCAACAAATCCTCCCACATCTCCGACAACTCCTCCGCCAAGAGCAATCAACGCGGCGTTGCGTGGAACTCCGTCGCGCAGCAATGCGCCATGAACAGCAGCAGCACGCGTTATGCTCTTCTGCTTTTCGCCGGCAGGAATAACAACGGGGCTTACCGCATACCCCGCCGAACGAAGAGAGCCCAAAGCGCTTTTCAACGCGACTCTGGCACTATTCCTGTCCGCAAGCAAAACAATGCGGTTCGGAACGTTGTGCTCGCGGCATTTCTCCCCAAGAGCACCAAGCATCTGTTCGCCGAGATATACCGGATATCCGCCTTGAGAAAGATTCACATGTATCGTATGCAGAATCATACTCTTTAACTATCGAAGAATGGGCGCGAGGCAGCGGACAATCTCATCCACTGTAACGCCAACCCTCTTTTCATTTATGATAATGGTGAAGTCCGCCTGTGCATACACCGGTTCACGCAGTTGATACAATTCATCAATCCGTGCACGCAACTCTGCATCGGTCAGGCGGGAGCCGTCCTTCCGGCGCAAAATAGGCCGGTCTTGCCTGTGTTGAACCCGTCGGAAAATCTGTTCCGGAGTGGATTTCAGATACACTACGATCCCGGAGTCTGTAATAATGTTGAAGTTTTCTTTGTCGACCATTGTTCCGCCGCCAAGCGAAACAACGAGTTTTTTTCTGTGCTGGATCTCTGCAATCAGGGAGCGTTCCAGTGTACGGAAACTATTCTCGCCGGACTCAAGAAAAATCTGATTGACTGATTTTCCCTCCGTTCGCTCAACCGCCCGATCAACATCAAGAAACTCATACCCTATCGTATTCGCCAGAATTGGCCCAATGGTGCTCTTTCCGCTTCCCATGAAGCCGGTAAGATAAATCAAGTGTTTCCTATCCTCTGACGGTCTCACCAATATCTCAACGCAGGATGTGCCGGTTCACCGTAACATTGCGTTCGTTCAGGTTTACGGTTGTAGCACAAGTCTCCACATGAAATCCTTCTGCAGTTGCGCGGGCAAAGAATTCATGTCCCACAGCCCTATCCGGATCTGTAAAAACCGCGATGGAAGGCTTCACTTGTCGAAGCAAACAAAGCAGTGGCAGGAAGTTTCTCTTTTCATAAGCAACGTCCGACCCAAGAAGAACATCAAATGCGGGAATATCGCCGGGCGACCGCCAGTCCATTAAGCGAAATTCGATTTTTCGCATCACGGGTGAGACATTTCTGAGTGCATTGTATTGCGCGAAATAAAGAGCGTCGGTTTCATAGTCCGTGAACATCACCGAAGCACCAGCCCGCGCCGCGGCAACCCCGGCGAGCCCCAACCCGCAGCCGAGCTCCAGCACACGCTTCCCCGCCAGAGAACCATCCTGCAGGCACCATCGGGCAAGCTCAACAGAGGAAGCCCAGAGTTCAGCCCAGTATGGCAGCCGTTCATCTTCATTAAACCGGACCGAGTCAATGCTCTCAAGCAGAACATTTGTATCCCGCACGGTCAAAAGGTCAAAGACGTCTATTCCGACGTGCACTCTTCGTTCCACAACATCATAACGGGCAGCAAGTGCATCGCGAAGAGAATTGTTCGTCTCTGACAAACGATCGGCATGAGAATGCTGTTCTTCAACACGGATTGTCATTGCGGGAAGGAATAAGAAGGCCGCGCGCAGTTCATTCAAAGAATGAGTGCTGTGCCAAGCTGGAACACCACGCCGTCCGTGCGAACGCGCGAGTACCGGGGCTCCGGATTGAGGTTGACAACACGGCCATTGTAGTTAATGCGTGAAACAGTGAATTTATCGGTGGATTCGAATTGCACATCGCGGAACTTCATTTCAAGCTCAAGTGCAAACCACTCTGAAAACTTGTAACTCATCCCTCCCAGCACATGAATGCCGAAACCGGTCCCCGACTGTACGGTTTGCGCTTCAACATCACCGATGCGATATATCCTGCGGCCAACATATGCACCACACCCTCCTCCCATGTAGAGTCCAAAGGCAGGGCCTGATACGGGTATAAGAAAGTATCCCGTCAATTCAATGGGGAAAACGCGGTAACCATCTTCCACGGGAATACCCGAGAGACCTGCCGGAGCAGGATCACTTTTTGCGCGTATATATTCTACAGAAACGCCGAGCGCGAGCTGTGTTCGGGAGATGACGTAGCGGACTTCAGCACCGATGCCAAACGAATTCTCGATGGAAAGATAATCGGCCCGCTCAATTCCACTGATGGAGTTTGCTTTGGGAAACAGACGGGAGGTGGTTGTGAGGTTGCCCTTGACACTGACGAGTATGCCCGCTTCCTGAGCGTTGGCAATGCTCATAGCGAGCAAAAGCAAAGCAGAAGCACACCGCAAAATTGTAAATCTCTTCATGATCCCGCCTCATACAACAGCGCGGCTACCGATACAGCATTTCCCTGTTATCGGTAATCTTGGCATCCGCTTTCAACTTCTCCATCCATTCAGAGAGAAAGCGATTTCGTTTCTCCTGAAGGATCTGATTCTGAAGCGCTTGTTTCTGAGCTTCAAAACCCGCCGAATCAGGGGAAGATTTTGAAATCACCTGGATAAGATATGCACCACGTTGTGAACGGACAGGAGCCGAGATTTTTCCAGGTTCAGTACCGGCGGCAGCCCCCATGAAAGCCATATCTCTGCCAATACCGGGAATTGAACCATTCGGCGTAAACTGTCAGGATCTTTGCACGGATGCGCCGGCAACAAGCTAGGACACTTTTGTGAGTCTGTCCGTCG